>JAUHXM010000034.1 GCA_030426605.1 Phycisphaerae bacterium
CCTGGTGGGTCGACAGTGACGGTGACGGGTATGGGGCTGGCGACCTCACGATCACCTGCGAGAACGTCTCGCCGGGCGACGAGTACGTGAGCGCCGACGACGTCGACGAGGACTGCGACGACGACGACTCGGGCATCAACCCGGACGCGATCATCATCGCCGAGATCTGGCACGACGCCGATGAAGTGCTGACGGGCAAGCACTTCGACACCCACATGCACTACCCGTTCGCGCACGCGGTCACCGACTGGCTCGCCGTCCGCCCGGGCATGACGAGCGCCGAGCTGCACGCCGAGCTCGTGCCGGCGTTCGACAACCCCGAGCAGGTGAATCTGATCCACCAGAATCTCTTCGCCTCGCACGACACCGACCGGCTCGCCAGCCAGCTCTTCAACCCGAACCGGAACTACGACGACGGCAACCGCGTCCAGGACAACGGCCCCAACTACAAGCAAGGCCGCCCGGACGACCGCTCGTTCGAGCTCGCCAAGCTCGCTTTCGCGATCCAGGCGACGTACCTCGGTGCCCCAATGGTGTATTACGGCGACGAGGTCGGCATGTGGGGAGCCGATGACCCGTCAGACCGCAAACCCTTGCCCTGGCCCGACATGGGCCCGATGGATGACCCGGACGAGACGTACGACGCCGAATTTCGGTCGTACGCCGCCGAGTGGCTCAATCTGCGCCACCACCCGGTGATCGGCCCGACCATCTGCTACGGGCGGACACGCCCGCTCGACTCGGGCTCGGCGGACGTCTTCGCCTATGAGCGGTCCCTCGAGGGCCGCCGGGTCGTCGTCGTCGTCAACCGGGGTGAGGAGCCGTTCGACGCATCCAGCCTTCTTGGCGGGGCGGTCGAACAATCCGAGGTCGGCGCGCGTTCTGCCCGCTGGTGGACCGCAGAGTGACTCGAATGGGTGCATCTGACCGAACAGACACCCGGTAAGACAGGTCCCGGGGAACTCATCCCCTGTCCGGGGCATCCGGGACCGGCATCAGAGGCCCGAGACGTCGGGCGGCAAGGGCGCGATGGAGCGACATCACCTCGGATCGGGGAGGCATCGGTGCAGCGCGATCGTGGCGCTCGCACTCCTCGTCATCGCGGGCCCCACGGGCTGCCGGAACCCGCAGACCTTCCGTGCCGAGGCCGACAACGCCGCCTACCGCATCATTGACAGCGCACGCGAGAGCGCTCTGGGCGCGACCGAGCCCTTCACGATCTCGCCGACCGAGCGGGCGCTCCGCGAGCGCCTGCTGCTCGGGCAGGATCTGCCCACGTCCGACCCCGCGTCGATCTCCTCGCGCCACGCCGAGCGGATCGAGCAGTGGCCCGACGAGACCTACTTCGAGTCACCGGAGGACCGCCCCGACGACGCGGCGGAGCCGGCGCCGGGCGTCTCGGGCGTGGCCGATGTCGTCTCGCTCTCGCTGATCGACGCGCTGCAGGTCGCCGCCCGCAACTCACGCTCGTACCAGGACCAGAAGGAGCGGATCTACCTCGCCGCGCTGCGACTGGACCTCGAGTCGGACGCGTTCCGCAACTCGTGGACCGGCGTGCTCGACACGCTCGTCTCGACCGACCTCGCGCCCGACCCGAGCATCACGGGCATCGCGAACACCGAGTCGCTCACGCTCTCCCGCCGGTTCGAGGGCGGTGCCCAGCTGATGGGAATGATCGCCGTCGATCTCGTTAAGCTCCTCTCCGGCGGGTCGAACAGCTCGCTCGGGCTGACCGCCGACGCGAGCCTGTCCATCCCGCTCCTGCGCGGGTCCGGGCGGTTCGTCGTCACCGAGCCGCTCCGCCAGGCGGAGCGTGATGTGATCTACGAGATCTACGCGTTCGAGCGCTTCAAACGCGAGCTCGCGGTGCGTGTCGCGTCGGACTACCTCGCGGTGCTGCGGGCAGCGGACTCGGTGGACAACGCCGCTGAGAATTACCGTCGGGTCGGCGCCTCCACCCGCCGAGCCCGGCGCCTGGCGGACGCGGGCCGCCTGCCCGAGATCCAGGTGGACCAGGCCCGCCAGGACGAGCTCCGGGCTCGCAACAACTGGATCAGCGCCCAGCAGACGTTCGAGTCCCGGCTCGACTCGTTCAAGTCATTGCTCGGGCTGCCGACGGACGCCGTCATCGATCTGGACCGCGCCGAGCTCGACGCGCTCGTGAACGACACGCGGTACGACTTCACCCTCAGTGAGGCGGCGTACGACACGCAGGGCGATGTCCCCCCCGCCGACGCCGAGATCGAGCTCGTCCCGCCGACCGATTCCGACGCGGGCCCGCTCGAGATCCCCGCGGACCGGGCCGTCGCGATCGCGCTGGACAACCGGCTCGACCTCCGCACCGCGATCGGGCGCATCGTGGACGCTCAGCGCGGCGTGGCGATCGGGGCCGACAACCTCCGGGCCGATATCACCCTGCTCGGGTCCGCCTCGTTCGGCTCGTCGCGTTCCGTGGGCAGCGCCACCTCGCCCGACGCGGAACTCGACCCGTCCGACGGGTTCTACTCGGCGCTGTTGGGCATCGACCCCGCGTTCGAGCGCACGAGCGAGCGGAACAGCTACCGCGGCGCGCTGATCGCATTCGAGGGGGCCGTCCGCGACATGCAGCAGGCCGAGGACGACGTGAAATTTCAGGTCCGCACGGCGCTGCGAAACCTGCTCGAGGCGCGCGAGACGCTCAAGATCCAGGCGGAGTCCGTCGAGGTCGCGCGCCGGCGCGTCGAGAGCACCGATCTGTTCCTTCAGGCCGGGCGCGCCGAGATCCGCGACGTGCTCGAAGCGCAGGACTCACTGCTCAGCGCGCAGAACGCGCTGACCGCGGCACTCGTGAACTACCGTGTCTCGGAGCTCGAGCTCCAGCGCGATCTGGGCGTCCTGACCGTGGACGACACCGGGCTCTGGCAGGAATTCGACCCGAACGCAACACCGCAACCAGAAGGCGAGGCGGGCAATGGGTAGCAAAGGCATTCTCTGGATCGTGATCGGCATCGCCGCCGCGCTCCTCGCGGTCATCGTCATCGGCGGGCTCACCCGCGCGGACTCGTCCGGCGCGAACCTCTCGCCCACGTTCGAGGTGCGCCGCGCCCCGCTGACGATCTCGATCGACGAAGCGGGCACGATCAAGGCGCTCGACCAACGCATCATCAAGTCCGAGGTCGAGGGGCGCACCACGATCATCTCGATCGTGGACGAGGGCACCCGCGTGGAGGCGGGCGACCTGCTCATCGAGCTCGACGCCAGCTCGCTCGTGGACCGTCGCGTCGATCAGCAGATCAGCGTGCAGAACACCCAGGCCCAGTACATCCGCGCCCGCGAGCAGGTCGAGGTGACCAAGAGCCAGAACCAGTCGGACATCATCGCGGCGGAACTCGAGAAGAAGTTCGCCGAGGAGGATGTCGTCAAGTACAACGAGGGCGAGTACCCGAGCCAGCTCATGGACGCCGAGGCGAAGGTCACGCTCGCCGAGGAAGAGCTCCGGCGCGCCAAGGACAAGCTCGATTGGTCCGCACGCCTCTATGAAGAAAAGTACGTCTCCGAGACCGAGTTCCGAGCCGACGAGCTCGCGTTCAAGCGGGCCGACCTCGAGCTGAAACTCCAGCAAGAATCGCTCAAGCTCCTCAAGGACTTCACGCACCAGCGCCGGCTCGCCGAGTTGGACGCCGCGGTCGAGCAGACCGCCCTGGCGTTGGACCGCGTGAAACGCAAAGCCGCCGCGGACCTGGTGCAAGCTGAGGCCGATCTCGCCGCCCGCGAGGCGGAATTCAACCAACAGCAGTCCAAGCTCGACAAGATCGACGACCAGCTCGCCAAGACCAAGATCTACGCGCCCGTCTCGGGCATGGTCGTGTACGCCACCAGCGCGGAGTTCAGCTGGCGCGGCGACTCCGAGCCCCTCGACGAGGGCACCGAAGTCCGCGAACGCCAGGAGCTCATCTACCTCCCCACCGCCGACTCGATGATGGTCGAGATCAAGATCCACGAGTCGTCGCTGGGCAAGGTCACCGTCGGGCAGCGGGCCACCGTCCAGGTCGGCGCGACGGGACGCGAGTACACGGGCATCGTCCGCCGCATCGCCCCGCTGCCCGACCCGACGAGCGTCTGGTTGAACCCTGACCTGAAGGTCTTCCAGACGGAGGTGGTCATCGACGGCTCGCACCCCGAGCTGCGGACCGGTATGAGCTGCGAGGTCTCGATCGACATCGAGTCGTACGACGACGCAATCGCGATCCCCGTGCAGTGCGTCGTGCGTGAGAAGGGCCAACCGATGGCGTACGTCGTCTCGGGCGGGCGCGAGGTCGCGACGCCGATCGAGGTCGGGCTGGACGACAACGCCGTGGTGCACGTGACGTCCGGGCTTGAGCCGGGCCAGTTCGTCTCGATGACGCCGCCGCTCGACCGCGGTTCGACTGAGGACCGCTCTGCCGCGCAGGCCGATGCCGATCCCGGCGCTACTCAGCAGCGCGGCACCGGGCGGCCGCCCACCGTCCGACGCACGAGCACCGACGGGTGACCGCGACGGACGCCGCCATTGAGAACCCCGCACGCACGGGCTCGGCCGTCGTCGAGCTGCGCGACGTCACGCGCGTCTACAGAATGGGTAATCAGGACGTCCGCGCCCTCGCGGGCGTCTCGCTCACCATCGAGCGCGGGAGCTTCTGGGCCATCATGGGCTCATCCGGATCGGGCAAGAGCACCATGCTCAACGTCCTGGGCTGCCTGGACCGCCCGACCTCGGGAACGTACCTCCTCGAGGGGCAGAACGTCGCGACGCTTTCGGACGACGAGCTGTCGGACGTCCGCCTCGCGCACCTCGGGTTCGTCTTCCAGAACTTCAACCTCATCCCCCAGCTCACGGTCCGCGAGAACATCGAGCTGCCGTTGAACTACCAGGGCATCGATGGCGCCGAATCCGCCCAGCGTGCCGCCGAGCTGGCCCAGCTCGTCGGGCTCGGCGACCGCCTCGGCCACCGACCCACCCAGCTCTCGGGCGGGCAGCAGCAGCGCGTCGCCATCGCCCGCGCCCTCGCGAACAACCCCGCGATCCTGCTCGCCGACGAACCAACGGGCAATCTGGACACCAGGACCGGCGACGAGGTCATGGCCCTCCTTGACGACCTGCACGCCCAGGGCAAGACGATCGTCATGGTGACGCACGAGCCGGACATCGCCGCCCACGCGACGCACCACCTGCACATGCGCGACGGGCTCGTCGAGCGGCTCGAGCAGAACACCCCGAAGAGGCCCGCGCCGTGAACCCGTCCCGATTGCTCAAGAACGTCCGCCTGGGCATCAAGACGCTGATGCTGCACAAGCTGCGCAGCGCGCTCACGCTCCTCGGCGTCGTGTTCGGCGTCGGCGCCGTGATCGCCATGCTCGCGGTGGGCGAGGGAGCCAGCCGCGAGACGCTCGACCGCATCCGCCGACTCGGGTCAAACAACATCCTCATCTCGTCACAGAAACCCGCCGAGGTCGCGTCCGGCGGCGACGCCCGCGTCCGGATGAGCGTGTACGGACTCACGTACGACGACTTCGACCGCATCGCGAAATCGTACGACCACGTGACGAACGCCGTGCCCGCGAAGGTCATCCGCAAGGAGGGCCGCATCGGGGCGCGGACGCTCGACCTCCGATTGGTTGGCACCACCCCCGCCTGGTTCGAGCTGCTCGAGCGCGACATGGTCGCCGGGCGTCCCCTGCTCGATGCAGACGGGCGAGACTCGAACGCGATCGTCCTCACCGAGCACGGCGCGCGACGCCTCCTCGCGACGCGCTCCACGATTGGGCAGACCGTCCGCATCGGGGGAAGTTATTTCGAGGTCGTGGGCATCGTTCGATCCGAGGCCGGCTCGGGCGGCGACATCCAGACGCCCGACTCGAACGTCGACGCGTACATGCCCATCCAGACCGCGGTCGAACGCTTCGGCGACACGAACGTCCGTCGCGAGGCCGGCTCACGCACCCGTGAACTCGTCGAGCTGCACCAGATCCTGGTGCAGGTGGACGATCTTGAGAACGTGATGCCGACCGCAGAGGCGCTCACGCGCATGCTTCAGACCAACCACCCCAAGGGCGACTTCGCCATGTCCGTCCCGCTCAACCTCATCCGTCAGGCGGAAGCGACGCGGCGGACGTTCAACGCCGTCCTCGGGTCGATCGCGGGGATCTCGCTGCTCGTGGGCGGCATCGGCATCATGAACATCATGCTCGCGTCCGTCACGGAGCGCACACGCGAGATCGGTGTCCGACGCGCCATCGGCGCGAAACGCCGCCAGATCATCGGGCAGTTCCTGATCGAGACGATCGTCCTCTCGACGACGGGCGGGCTCGTCGGCGTGGGCATCGGGCTGCTCATCCCCTGGATCATCGCGCGCACGACCGACATGCCCACCGTCGTCACGCCCTGGTCCGTGCTGCTCTCGGTCGGCATCTCCGCGGGCGTTGGGATCGTCTTCGGCATCTACCCAGCGATCCGCGCTGCCTCGCTCGATCCGATCATCGCGCTCCGGCACGACTGACCGCCGCTACGCGTCCTTGAACACCGCGATGGCTCGCTCGCGCGCCTTCGCGTGGTCCGCGATCGGCTGCGGATAGCCCAGCCGCTCACGGTCGAGCGCTGGCGGGTCGTGGATCGCCTTGCCGTCGAGCTCCGCCAGCTCGGGCAGATACCGCCGCAGGAAGGTCCCGTCCGGGTCATGCCGCTCGCTCTGCGTCGTCGGGTTGTAGATCCGGAAGTAGGGCGCCGCGTCCGTGCCCGTCGAGCTGCTCCACTGCCACCCGCCGTTGTTGTTCGCGAGATCGGCATCGACGAGCTTGCGCATGAAATGACGCTCGCCCAGCCGCCAGTCGAGCAGCAGATCCTTGCTCAGAAACATCGCGACGATCATGCGCAACCGGTTGTGCATCCACCCGGTCTGGTCGAGCTGACGCATCGCGGCATCCACGATGGGGAAGCCCGTCCGACCCTCGCGCCACGCGTCGTACGCCTCCTCGTCGTCTCTCCACGAGATGCGCCGCGTGTCCGCCCGGAAGGGTTGACGCCGCGACACGCGCGGGAATCCGATCAGCACGTGCTTGTAGAACTCGCGCCAGAGCAGCTCGCGCATCCAGTGCACGAGCCCCTCGCTCCCACCGTCGAGCTTATCGCTGTTCGCTTCGTAGGCCTGATGGAAGCAGACGCGCGCCGAGATCACCCCCGCCGCGAGATACGGCGACAGCGTCGAGGTCGCGTCGATCGATGGCCTGTCCCGCTCGTTCTTGTACGCGTCGCCCCGGTGCCGGATAAACGCGCTCAGCCGCTTCCGCGCCGCCCCCTCGCCCGCGGGCCAGAGGTCCCAGTCGATGTCTGCCCGTGGATACCCGTCCACCTCTTCCGGTACGTCGTCGGACGCGACGCCGAGATCCGGCTGCTTCTTTGGGTTGGGCTCGGGCTCGTACCCGCCGTCCTCGTCGAACCGCGCCTCCCACGCGCGCCGGAAGGGCGTGTAGACCGTGTAGAACCCGCCCGACTTCGTGCGGATCTCGTGCGCGGGCCCGATGCACAGATCGTGCTCTTCGTGCGACGCGATGCCCGCCGTCTCGAGCGCCTCGACGACCGCCTCGTCGCGCGCAATCTCGTTGACCTCGTACTCCCGATTCCAGTGCACGTGCTCGGCACCGATCTCACGCGCAAGCTCGACGATCGCCTCGGGCACCCCGCCGAACCGCGGCACCTCCAGCACCCGCAGCGGCACGTTCAGCGTCGCCAGACGGTCCTTCAGATCCGCAAGCGAACGCAGCACGAACCCGACCTTTGGCTCGCCCCAATCGTGCTCGCGCCACTGCTCCGGGGTGACAACAAACACCCCGACCACTCCGTCATCCGACGCCGCGGACGCCCGGTTGAGCGCCCGGTTGTCGCCAACACGCAGATCCGATCGGAACCACATCAATCTCGGCATGCGCCCTCCCGTCGTCGCCCGGCCCGCCCGGCGTGCTAGTCTGTTCGCCGGAGGACCCCGATGCCGATGCTCAATCCGGACACAAACCGTATCACCCGCCGAGCCGCCCTCGGTGCGATCGGCGCCGGCATGCTCGCCGGGTGCTCGCTGAACCCCAAGCTCACCACCGCCCGCCGCACGCGCCCGATCCCCTCGGACCCGGACCGGTTCCGCGTCTCGCTCGCCGAGTGGAGCCTCCACAAGCTCTTGTACGCCAACGAGATCGACAACCTCGACTTCCCTCGCGAAGCCGCCGCGATGGGATTCGGCGCCGTCGAATACGTCAACGCGTTCTTCAAGGACCACGCGACCGACGACGCCTATCTCAAGCGGCTGGACTCGCGTTGCACAGACGCCGGCGTCGAGTCGCTCCTGATCATGGTGGACGGCGAGGGCCGGCTCGCCGCACCGACCCCCGATGAGCGCGCCCAAGCGGTCACCAACCATGCCCGCTGGCTGTACGCCGCGGCGGCCCTGGGGTGCCACTCCATCCGCGTGAACGCCGAGGGCGAGGGCGAGTGGGACGAACGCCAGAAGCACGCCGCGGACGGGCTCCGAGCCCTGTGCGAGCGGGCCGAGCGGTATGACATCAACGTCATCGTCGAGAACCACGGCGGGCCGACGTCCAACGGTGAATGGCTCGCCGCGATGATCAAACGCACCGATCACCCCCTCGCGGGCACCCTGCCCGACTTCGGCAACTTCTGCTACGACTGGTCGAAATCCGACGACCCCGAGCAGTGGTACGACCGGTACCGGGGCGTCGAGGATCTGATGCCGCACGCGCGGGCGGTCAGCGCCAAGTCGTACGACTTCGACGACACGGGAAACGAGACCACCATCGATTTTGCGCGCATGCTCCGCATTGTGGCGGACTCGGGCTACCGCGGGTGGATCGGCGTGGAGTACGAGGGAAATCGGCTCCCGCCGCGCGAGGGCTCACGATTGACCAAAGCGCTGCTTGAGCGCGAGATCGCGGCGCTCGCCTAGCTCTGGTCAAGCATCTTGATCCGGGCGCCACGGTTCTCTTGCGGGCCGTGTCATCCACGCACGGGTCGCCCTCCGGGTCAACCCGTGGCACCCGCGATCACCGTACCCGAGGCCCCTAGTCCAGATCGTCGGCGTCCGCGGGCTCGGGCTTCCCAAACCGGGGCAGCCAGGCCTCCGCGAGCGCGAGCAGCCCGAGCAAGCCCACTCCGCCCGAGGCGAAGAACCCGCCGACCACGATCGCCCACGTCCACCCAGGGCCTTGGGTGCGCGCCAGCCACTGACCGCCAAAATCCCCGATGAGCCCGACCGCCGTCGCCGTCACGAGGACGCCCACGACCGCGCGCGGCCACCGGCTCATTCCCGCCAGCAGCGCCAGCGCGATTGAGCACGTCGCCATCGCCGGCAGGTGCGCGTGGATGCTCGCGACGAGCACCTTCGGGTCCTTGGGCAGGATCTCCTTCGACTCGGCGTTTGCGAACACGTCGTCCGGGTAATCGAGCATCGGGCTCGCCTTGACGTCCGCCGCGGACGACCGGGAGTGACACTCCAGGCAAGAGATCGCGATGATGTCCGCCGGCATCTCCTCGCCCAGTTCGAAGTTCTCGTAGTCCGCGCGCACGCTGTCGGACGTCAGCCAACGGACCAGCGCCTCGCGGTCAGCCACCGCGAGATCGTCCGGGTGCCCGCGTTCGAGGGCGCCGAGCATCGGGCTCGGCACGTTCGCGCCGGCGTATGCGCCCTGGATGTCCGTGAAGGTCAACCCGGGTTGCTCGTCGCGGTTCTCGTAGTGCTGCTTCAGATACACCCCGCTGACGACGTACCCGCCGACGAGGCAGACCACGAGCAGGCCCATCCCCAGGCGCCAGAAAAACCCGAAGTCGCTCAGCCTTGGAAGGTGCTGCGCCATGGGTCAGCTCACCGCCGAGAGATCAACCTCGACGCGCGCGTCGTCCATGATCGACCGGTGCGCCGCGATGCCGACCGCGGTCGCGCGGGCGGCTTCGTCCACGCTTGTCGCGGGCGAGCCCCCCTCGCCGATCGCGCCGACCCAGTCGTCCAGCGCGTACCACAGCGACGAGTTGGGCAGCCCCACGCCCTCCTTGAGCTTGCCCTGCTCGGCCAGTTGCGTCGCGCCCGCGATCAGCGTGATGCCCTCGTCGTTGTGGAACTGCTGACGGTTCGCGTAGACCTCCCACCCCTGCGTCGGCGCGTCGGCCTCCTTGAACATCCACCCGTGGCTCCACGAGAGCTTGATCGCGGCGTTCGTGCCGTAGAACACCTCGTATTTGTCCTCGTACGAGTTCGCGAGCGTCGCGGCGTAGTCCAGCACGGTCCCGTCGTCGAACTCCAGGATGCAGTTGATCGTGTCCGGGATGCTCCGCCCGTCCTTGTGCAGCCGGACCGAGCCCCACCCGCGCACCGCGACTGGGTAGCGCCCGGTGTACCAATGGAAGACATCGAACTGCTGCGTGCCCCACTCGCCCGCGAGACCGGTGCTGACTTCCGGATTCAGACGCCAGTTCACCTCGGCGTCGCTCTGCCCGCCGCGAACGGGGAGGCGCCACGACGTCTTGCGGTTGTGCTGGGCGCGCATCGAGACGCAATCGCGGACCGAGTCCGACAGGAAGAACCCGCGCGCGAGTGAGTAGACCGGGTTCGCCCGTCCCTGCAGGCCCGCCGCGACGACGGCGTCCGACGATCGTGCGGCGGACGCGAGCGCCGCGCAGTCCTCGACGGTGTGGGCCAGCGGGCACTCCAGATAGACATGCTTGCCCGAAGCGATCGCCCGTTCGCCGATCGCACGGTGCGTCGGGGTGGGCGTCGCGACGACCACGGCGTCGAACGTGTCCGCGGCATTCATCAGATCATCGACGCTCGCGTGCCCTTCTGCGCCCGCCGCGCGGCGGAGGCTCGAGGCGAGCCGGCGATCGTTCATGTCGCACACCGCGGTGACCGACGCGCCCGGGATGCGTGCAAACTCGCCGAGGATATCACGGCCCTGACGCCCGGCCCCGATCACGGCGACACGCACGCCCGAGGGCTGCGCGGACGCTGACCGCCCCATCGTGACCGCGGGCATCAGCGACATCGCCGCGAGCCCGCCCGCGGTACGCACCATGAACGAACGCCGGTCCAGCCCGTGTCGATCCAACGGCACCCCTCCCTGACCCATCTCCGATCGTCCCTGCCCGCTCATGCTGCTCCGACCTCCGCGCCGAGACGCACCGCGTGCGCGCCCGGGCCCTGTATATGCCACCCGCCCGCCGGCCGGGGCAGGATGCTGGTGATTTGAGAATCCATCGCGTGCGGGCGGGTGCCCGTCACGATCAACGCCGTGGACCACGCGTCGCACGCCGCGGCGGACGCGCCGAGTACCGCCGCGAGGGGCGCGCCGGACGCCGCCTTGCCCGCCGTGTGGTCGATCACATGCCCCGAGACGGGCGCTCCGTCGTCGTTGCGGGACACCGACAACGCCGCGTCGCGCAGCTCGACGATCGGGGCGTCCGCGCCGTCGCCGACCTGCACGCGCCACGCGTCGCCGCTGGGTGTCCCGCCGATCGCGCGGACGGTGCTCGTCCCGCCGTGCACGATCGCGCTGGTGACGCCCGATGCGCGCAGGTCGTCCGTGATCAGATCGATCACGAACCCCTTGGCAACCGCGCCGAAGTCGAGCACCACGCCGGGCTCACGCATCGTCACGCTGGAGTGTGCCGGGTCCATCAAAATCGAGCCGAACCGACCGCCGGCAACATCGAGCGCGCCGCCCGACGACCGCCAGACCTGCGCGCACACATCGAGTAAGTCCGCGAAGTCGCGGTCGACCTCGACCGCCAAGCCCGCCGGTTGCTCAGAGAGCCATCGGACAAAAGACCCGCGCTCGAACCGCGTGAGGCGTGCGTGCCAGTGCGCGACGGTCTCCATCGCGTCCTCGGCGATCGCGCGCCAGTCGCCCCGGTCGGCGTCGCACCCCGCGATGACGATCTCGAACCGCGTGCCCATCGCCGAGCACGCGGCCCGCACGCACGGATCTGCCGAGCTCGTCTCGGTCGCACCGGTCTCAGACACGCTTGGCCTTCATCGTTTCGGGGTCGAACGTGTACCCGTGCCCGTCCCAGATCGAGCGGGTCGCGAGATCCACCGCGACCATGACTTTGGACGCCAAGTCGATGTTCGACACCGCGGGCTCACGCGAACGGATGCACTCGAGCCAGTTCAGGCGCAACTGGTCCTGGTCGTTGCCAATGTCTTCGGACCGGATCGTCTCGGCGTCCACCTCGTCCACGTACGCCCGCTCGGGGCGGATCGTGCAGTCGCGGCTGCCCAGATACATGTTCGCCCGGTCGCCGCGGATCATGGTCTCGAGCCCGACCTCGTTGTTCGTCGCGCCCGCTACGAGCATCGTGTGCCCGTCCTCGAACTTCACGTTCAGGAAGACCTGATCGTGGTTCTCCATGTCCAGGTCGATCATGTGCGAGCCGTTCGCCTGCACGTGCACGGGCCAGCCCTGGTCCAGCGCGTGGATCATCGGCGTCATCTCGTGGACCAGCAGGTCCCCGATGATGCCCGTCGAGAAGTCGCGGTACCGGCGCCAGCGGATGTACACCTTCGGGTCCCACTCACGCGGGCCGAGGGCACCGCACCAGGCGTCCCAGTCGAGGTTCTTGCCCGGCGACCAGCGCTCGTCGATGCCGTAGTAGTTCCACTCGCCGTCGGGCGTGTTGCGGCAGTAGCTTGTCTGGCTCCACAGGGGCGTGCCGATCTTGCCTTCCTTGATCGCCTCGCGCGCGTTCACGTACTTGGGCAGGATCATCTTCTGCGTGCCGACCTGGAAGATCCGGTCCGGGTGGTCGAGCACAACCTTGCGGAGGTCCATCGCCTCGTCGAGGCGCAGGGTCATCGGCTTCTCGCAGTAGACATCCTTGCCCGCGACGAGCGCGTCGATCGCGTGCTGGGCGTGCCAGTGCTCGGGTGACGCGACGAGCACGGCGTGCACGTCGTCACGCTTCAGGATCTCGTGGTAATCGCGTGTGGTGTCGCACGTCCCGGTGCCCTGCTTGTCTTCGATGACCTTCTGGGCCCGCTGGGCGTGCAGGTCGTTCACGTCCGCGACGGCGACGATCCGCACATTCGCGCGCCCGTCCTGCGCGAAGGTCGTGAACGCGTGGCAGTGCCCCGTGCCCATCCCGCCGGGCCCGATGACCGCCATGTTGATCGGCTGACCCGCCTTGGGCGGGCTGATCTTGCCCATCGCGACGGTCGGCTTGGTCGGGATCGCCTTGGCGGTCCGGGCCGTGCCCGCGACGCCGAAGAGGGCGGCACCGCCGGCGAGCGCGGCGCTGGTTGTCAGGAACGATCGACGCGACTGCCCGTGGGCATCGCGGCTGGGGGTGTTCGTCTCGTCACGCATCGTCGTCCTCCCTCGGGGTAGCGGGTTGAGCGACCAGCGTAGCAAATCCGACGGACCGCGAAAGGGGAATCCCCGGCCCGAGGGGTCAATCCCCCGAGGAGTCCGCGGACCGCCCGGCCTTGCCTGAGAAGAGCAGCACGAACACGACCAGGACCGCCATCGCGAACCCCGCCGGGATCGCCCAGATCATCTCCCAGTTGCGGACCGGGGCGTCCTCGGGGCCCGTGGTGTACCGGGCCATCAATCGCCCGAACACCTGGTTCCCGATCAGCATCCCCACGCCCTGCGTGACGAGGACCAGGAACCCCTGCGCCTGGGCCCGGACCTCTTTGGGCGCCGTCCGCTCGGTGTAGATCTGTCCGGTGACGAAGAAGAAGTCATAGCAGATGCCATGCAGGATGATCCCGCCCAGCACCATCCAGATGACGTGCTGCGCCTCGGGCGAGTCGTCCCACGCCAACGCGAACAAGGCGTACCGCGCCACCCACGCGAGCATGCCGACCGCGAGCATCCACTTCACGCCAAGCCGAACAAAGAACAGGGGCATCACGAGCATGAAGAAGATCTCGGACATCTGCCCGAAGGTCATCTTGATCGGCACGTTCTGGATGCCGACGTCTTTCGCGAAGTTCGCCGCCTGCTGGTAGTACGCCGCCAGCGGGATGCAGATCAGCAGCGAGCACACGATGAAGACCGCGAAGGACCGGTCCTTGAGAAGCTTGAGCGAATCGACCCCGATGATCGAGCCCAAACTCGCCGGCTTGCCCTTGCCCGGCGCAGGCGTGTTGGGCAGCATGAAACTGAACAGCCCGAGCAGCACGCCCGACCCGCCCGCGACGTAGAAGAACACGGGCACGCGGGACCGCGCCGCCTCCGCCGCCGCGTCGTCCAGGCCCTCCGTGTTCGCCTGGCTTGCCATCAGCCAGCCCACCAGGAAGCCCGCCACGATCCACCCGATCGTTCCCCACACCCGCACGATCGGGAACTGCTTCTCCGGGTTGTGCATCGCGTGGAACGCCACCGCGTTCGAGAGCCCGAGCGTCGGCATGTAGCACAGCATGTGCGCCAACAAGACGAGGATGAATGGCCACGCGCTCTCGCCCCCGGCGAGCCCGGGGGCCAGGAACAGCAGCCCGCCGCCCAGGATGTGCAGCACACCCATCACCACCTGCGAGGGGAAGAACCGGTCGGCGATGATGCCGAGGAAGAAGGGCGACAAGATGGCCGCGATCGGGGCGGTTGTGTACGCGTTCGCGATGTCGCCGCCCATGCCGCTCGCGTCCATGAAGGGCGCCAGCGTCACGAACCACGCCCCCCACAGGAAGAACTGCAGGAACATCATCACGCTCAGCATCGTGATGACCCGTGCCCCGGACTTCGGCGTCTCGCTCATCGGTTTCCCCTCGGCGTGTGGTCGGCGAGTGTACCGAAACCGCATTCGCACGCCAGCATCGCTACCATCGCGCCGGAGGGACCCAATGCCACGACCCGTCACGCTCTTCACCGGCCAGTGGGCCGACCTGCCCCTTTCCGAACTCGCCCCGATGGCCGCCGCGTGGGGCTATGACGGGCTCGAACTTGCCTGCTGGGGCGACCACTTCGACGTCCAGCGGGCCATCTCCGAGGACGGGTACTGCCAGGGGCAGAAGGACCTGCTCGCGCAGCATGGGCTCGGGTGCTGGGCGATCTCCAACCACCTCACCGGCCAGTGCGTCAGCGACCCGATCGACGACCGGCACAAGGCGATCATCCCCGAACGCCTCTGGGGCGACGGCGACCCCGGGGGCGTCAGCCAGCGCTGCGCGCAGGAAATGATGGATACCGCACGGGCCGCGAGTTGCTTCGGCGTGGACGTCGTCAACGGGTTCACCGGCTCGCCCATCTGGCACAAGCTCTACTTCTTCCCGCCGACGTCCGACACGGACATCGAGCGCGGGTATCAGGACTTTGCGGGCAAGTGGGTGCCGATCCTTGACGCGTTCGCCGAGCTCAACGTCAAGTTCGCGCTCGAGGTCCACCCGACCGAGATCGCGTACGACATCCACACGTTCGAGCGCTCGATCGAGGCGGTCGGCGGGCACGCCGCGTTCTGTGCGAATTTCGACCCGAGCCACCTCCAGTGGCAGGGCGTGGATCCCGTGAAGTTCATCGACCGGTTCGGCGACCGGATCGCGCACGTGCACGTCAAGGACGCCGTGACGACCCTCGACGGCACGAACTCGATCCTCGGCGGGCACCTGTCGTTCGGTGATTCCCGACGCGGGTGGGACTTCCGCACGCCCGGGCGCGGCGACTTGGACTTCGAGGGCATCATCCGCGCGCTCAACCGCGCCGGGTACGCCGGGCCCCTCTCGGTCGAGTGGGAGGACAGCGCGATGGGCCGCGAGCACGGCGCCGCCGAGGCGTGCGCGTTCGTCAACGGGATCGACTTCGACCCCGCCGGCGGCGCGTTCGACGCGGCCTTCGACAAGGACAAGCAGTAAGCACTTTGAACGCGGAGGCGCGGAGGGAGACGGAGGAAACCAGGGGTCCTGATTTGGTCCCCGCTGCGCGTTCCTCCTGACCTCCGCGTTCCACCCACCGGAGCACCCCATGACCCCACTCCCATTCGGCATGATCGGCGGCGGGCTCGACGCCTTCATCGGGCAGGTCCACCGGCGCGCCGCCCAGCTCGACGGCACGGCCCGCCTCGCCGCGGGCGCCCTCTCGATCGACCCGAAGATCGCCAAGGACTCGGGCGCCGCCTACGCGATCGACGACGACCGGGCGTACACCTCCGTGGACGAGATGCTCGAACGCGAATCGGCCCGCGACGACAAGCTCGGGTTCATCACGATCGTCACGCCCAACCACACGCACCACCCGCTCGCGATGAAGTGCCTGCACGCCGGGTTCAACGTCGTGCTCGAGAAGCCCATGACGCACACGAGCGGGCAGGCGCAGGAGATCGCCGATCTCGCGCGCGACAAGGGCCTGCTGTGCTGCGTGACGCACAACTACACCGGGTACCCGATGGTGCGGCACGCGCGCGAGCTGGTCCGTTCGGGCGCGATCGGCGACGTCCGCAAGGTCTTCGTCGAGTACCACCAGGGGTGGCTGGCGACGAAGGTCGAGGACGAGGGCGTGCAGCAGGCCGTCTGGCGGACCGACCCCGCCAAGGCCGGGCTGGGCGGGGCGCTGGGCGACATCGGCACCCATGCCGAGAACCTCGCCGAGTTCATCACCGGCCTGCGCATCGAATCACTCTGCGCGGACCTCACCAGCTTCGTCCACGGGCGCGAGCTCGACGACGACGCGGCGGTCCTCATCCGCTACACCGACTCGATGGCCAAGGGCGTTCTCACATGCAGCCAGGTCTGCGTCGGCGAGGCGAACGGGCTGGCGATCCGCATCTACGGCACCCAGGGCGGTATCACCTGGCGCCAGGAATTCCCCGAGCAGCTGACCGTGTCGCCGCTCGAGGGCTCGCCGACCACGCTGTCGCGCGGGGCGGACGGGCTGAGCGAGATCGCCGAGCTCTCGACCCGCACGCCCGGCGGGCACCCCGAGGGCTTCATCGAGGCCTTCGCGAACCTCTACCTGGGCGTGATCGACGCGGTCGAGGCGCAACGAGACGGGCGCGAGCCGGGGCTGCTGGCGCAGGCGATCCCGACCGCCGGCGACGGCGTCCGCGGCGTCCGTTTCGTGGAGACCTGCGTGGCGAGTGCGCGCGAGGGTGGCAAGTGGGTGGATCTTGATCCTGCTTAAACGACGGGTTTTCCACATTCAGCCCCGCGTAAATGGCTACGAACGGCGAATTGTGGAAAACCTTACGACAGCCACCTAGGTCCATTGCATCCTTGCAAACTCGCATGTCGGGATCACGAGGATCCCCTTCGAAGCAAGGAGTGCATCACGAATGCAGATCAACGTTCGATTCTCGGTTGTCCCGTGCAATCTGTTGGTTCTCTGGCTTCGCTTGCTCGATCGCGTTCGAGCAAGCTTCGCAATCAACATTCACCTTGCGGGGGACTTCACTCCCCCAGCCGCTTCACCCGCAGATCCCGGAACATGATCACGTTCCCCGGGTGGTGCCCCTGCACGGCGAACCCGCCCTCGGCGAAGTCACTCCGCTCGCAATCCGCCATCGGCACCGAGTTGATCCACGTCCGCACCCGATCGCCCTCGAACCGGATGCGGTAGTCGAACCACGCGTTGTCGCGCGTGCCCGGGTTGGTCTGCACGGGGCACATGTCGTAGATGGCCCCGGTGAGGTTGTTGGGGTCGTGATTGTCGATCTGGGCCTCGTACCCGTAGCCGACGGGCCAGACCATGTCCGGGTTGGGGTGGACGCGGATGTAGATGCCCGAGTTGCCGCGTTCGTTGACCTTGACGAGCCCGCGGAGCTCAAAATCAGTGAAGGTGTCGTCGTCGGTAAACAGGTGCCCGGGCCCGTCGCGTCCGACGAGGGTGTTGCCGTCCTCGACGGTCCACGTGGCGTTGTCTTCGGCGAACCAGCCGGCGGGCTCGCCAGCGTCCATGCCGTTGATCAAGTGCACCATGCCCTCGGGCTCGGGGTCGATGGAGAGGTCGCGGATCGTGATGTTGCGGAAGCGGACGGCATCGCCGTGGTCCTGCAGCGCGATGTACCCGGTGGTCGCGCGCGTGTTAAGCGGGAGCGGCTGCGACTCGTTGCGGTAGAACCCGCGATCGTCGAGTTTCTCGTTGTCGTGGATCTGCACGCCGTTGAGCCAGACGTTGAGTGTGTCGCCCACGAGGCGGATGCGGTAGGTGTTCCACTCGCCGGGCTTGTTGACGGCCATCGACTCAGCGGGGATCGCTTCGTACACACTCCCGCAGGAGCGGAGGTCGGGCTCCTGCCCGAAGTTGTCGAAGATCTGCACCTCGAACCCGGTGAAGGCGGGGTCGCCACCGGACGAGCCGCGGAGGCCCACGCCCGAGTTGCCACCTTCGGGGACATTGAAATCCAGCATGAGATCGAAGTCGCGGTAGGTCTTGTTCGTGCGCAGCCACCCGCCGTTACCGGCGTCGCCCACGCGGATCTCGCCATCCGCGACGGTCCACGCGGCGGGGTCGCCCGAAGCGGTCCAGCCGGAGAGGTCGCGCCCGTTGAAGAGCGGTGTGTACCCCGCGGGCGTGCGAGACGCCTGGGTGGCCGCAGCAGCGGTGCGCTGCGTGGTCGGCGCAGCCTCACCCGCGACGCCGGGCGTGCCGCCATCAGCGGTGCTCAAGGCACACCCGCCCCCGGCGCACGCCGAGGCGAGCAGCAGGGCTGACACGGTACGGGAAACAAACGAACAATCGGTCAGGTCTCGCACGGCGGTCTCCTCTAAGGTCGCCGCGAGTGTAGCGGTTCAGCCCTCGCCCTCGTCGATCTGCCCGTACCGCTCCCGCGCCCGGCGTTTGGCGGCGAGGAGCCCGCTCTCGTCGTCCGAAATCTCGGGCGCCTCGCGTTCGATCGGCGCCGACGCCTGTTCGGGCTTCGGCGAAGCGGGCTTGGAACTCGCCATCTCCTCCCGGATCGCCCGCAGCCGGTCGCTCTCCGCCTGCGCACGAGCCCGGCGTTGCTCCTTCGCGACCCTGGCCGCGTCGAGCTCGTCAAACTGCTCGGCACGCACCACGGGCTCGGGCGCTGACCGCTTCGACCCGCGAAGCCCGCCGAGCGACGACGACGCCCGCTCGGATCGGTCGCGCAGCGCGTCCGTCACCTCGGCGCGCCAATCCGCGCCGAAGCGTTTGCTCACGAGTCGATCCCACGCGATGCGCCGCGTGCCCACGTCGAGAAGGAACACGAGCAGCGCCCACCACATGAGGACGGGCCAGAGGGGCGTCATCGCGCGCCGGGGCTCGACGCCGGCACGATCGAAGAAATCCGCCGCTTCGTCGGGCGACAGCACGCGTCCTCCGCCCGCGCGGGCGAGCGCTTGGATCCGTTCAAGGTCGGGCTCGACGCGGGCGAACTCCGCCCCCGCGCCGGCGCTCGCGCCGCCGAACGCCGGGCTCAGGCGCCGCCCGCCGCGCGCGGGGGTCGCGACGACGACGTAGCTCCCCGATTCGCGCGCCTCGGTCGCGGCCTCGTACACACCCGGCCCCGTCTGACGCAGCAGCACGCGCTCCGGCGGCCCGCCGCCGGGCCCGTACACACTCACCGGAACCGTCAGCCCGTCCACCGGCGCACCGGATTCGTCGAACGCCTCGAACCGGAGGCTCAGCTCGCCGTCTCGCACCGACGAGATCACCTCGCCCGACGCCGACACCGGCGCGCGCGACGCCTGCCGCGCGATGTTCGTCCACAGCGTGCGGTACCCGGGCCAGTCGAGCCACGCACCCGCCCAGTCCTCGGCGTCGCTCGTGAAGGCGACGACCTGCCCGAGCCCCACCTGCCAGTGCGCGAGCACGGGCTCGCCCTCGCCCGACACCATCGCGTACGTGATCCCCGGGTCGGTGCGTGGGCGCGTCAGCACAAGCCCGCCCAGCTCGGGCGGCGGGCCCACGCCCTCCGTCATCGGCGACCCCGTCGCGAGCACCTCGGGCTCGAACGCCCCCACCCGCACCAGCGGCGACCGCACCACGCGCACCGCCTTGAGGAAGACGCGCGGCAGCACGTTTGGGTTCGACACCGCGTAGAACGCGCCCCCCCCGCGCGTCGCGGTCTCGGAGAGCGTGCTCGTGTCCGCGCCGTCGCCCACGGCGATGGTCGAGACGGTGATGCCCTCGCGACGCATCTCCTCAGCGATTTGAGGGACCGCCGGCGCGTCCTGGCTCTGCCCGTCCGACAACACGATCACGTGCTTGATCTTCGCCTCGACGCCCGAGAGCTGCCGGCGCGCCATCCGCAGCGCCGGCGGCAGGTTCGTCCCGCCGCCCGACCCGATCGATCGGATCGCCGACTGCGTGCGCTCGGGCTCGGAGTTCTCGCGCAGCGGCACGACGAGCGTCGCCGAGTTGTTGAATGAGACCACGCCGATGAGGTCCCGGTCATCCAGCGCCGCGACCGCGAGCGCCGCCGATTCGTTCGCGATCGCCTGCTGCGATCGTCCGCTGCCCATCACGCCCTGGCCCATGGACCCCGACTTGTCGAGCACGAACACGACCGCCGCCTCGGGCACGAGAAGCTTGTCGGGGATGTCCAGCGCTACAGGGAGGATCGGCTCGACGAGTGTGCCCTTCCACCCGCCCGCGCCGAACGAGTCGGGCCCGCCCACCATCGCGAGCCCAACGCCCAGATCACGCACCGCGCTCACGAGCGCCCGGTGCCCGTGCTCGCTGAGCTCCTCGGCCGGCACGTTCTCGAGGACGATCATGTCGTACGACTGCAGCCCGAGCACGTCCGTCGGCATGCCACCCGGCCGCACGACCGTGACGTCCACCCCCTGCTCGCGCAGCGTGCGTGCGAGCACGCCGCCCCGACCCGACTCGGACACGCCGTCCACCAGCAGCACCGCGCCGCGCCCGGGCGTGAGGGTGAACGCCGTCCCCCGGTTGTTCGCGAGCGTCCGGTCCGCGATCGGCTCGCCCGCGTCGTTGAGCTCGGGCTCGTACACGGCCTCGAACCGGTGCACACGCCCCGGGGGCAGCGAGACCGGGATCTCGACCACGCGCCGGCCGGGCCCGAACTCGATCACGTCGGCCGCACCGGTCTCGACGGGCTCGCCTTCGCGCGTGAGCCGCACGCGGCCGCGCGCGTCGCCCGTCGAACGCAGCACGACCCGCACCGGCACCGTGGATTCCGCGCTCGACCGCGGGGGCACGTCCACCGACTCGACCAGCACCTCCGTACCCGTCCGGTACTCCACCGGCACAACATCAAACGTGACGCCCGATGCGTCCGCTGAGAGTTCCGCCGCGGCGCGCACGCCGTCGCCCGTGGTCTCGTTCCCGTCCGTCAGCACGACGACGCGAGCGTTCGAGTCGGGCGGGACCAACCCGACCGCCAGCCTCAGCGCGCTCTCCAGATCCGTCCCGGGCAGGCCTGGTGCCGGGAGGGCGCGGTCCAGCACATCCGACCGCGCCGGCGCGGCCGCCGCGAGCGCCCGCCCGTCGAACGTCACCACGCCCAGCAGATCATCCGGACCGCGCGACCCGGCTCCCCGCGCGAGCACCGCCCGCGCAAAGTCCTGGGCCGCAATCGCCCGCCCGTCCGCATCCTCACCAAAGTCACCGAACCGCGTCACGCTGCCGGACAGATCGATCACGCCGATGACCGCGACCCGATCAGCCCGGCGCGTCGAACTCAGCCCGGCGAGCATCGCGGCGATCAGAAACAACAACGCCGCCCGCGCCACGACCGCGCTCACCCGCCGAGCCACGCTCATCGCGTGGAACCACCGCCACGCGATCAGTGCGCACGGCACGATCGCCGCCGCCAGCGCCAACCACCGCGCATCGACCAGCGCCCACCCCATCACCCACCGTCCGGGGGCGTGTCCACCGTCTCGCCCAGCGGCACGTCCTCGAGCCCGGACGACCGGCTCTCCATCCGCTCGTACACACGCCGAATCAGATCGCGGTACTTCCGCGGCACGCGTTGCTGCTCGACGGCGCGCCGCGCGCTGTCCGCCGCGTCGCGCATTCGGCGCGCCGCGTCCGCACGCCCCACGCCCTCGGGCATCGGCTTGTCGGGATCGTACCAGTCGGACACGATCCCCCCGTCCGCGTCGTTGTTGTCGCCGCGCCGGAAGTCGGCGGGCTCGGTCGCGCTCGGCGCGGTGCCGGGTTCTTGCTCGGGTCCTGCGGGGTCTTGTGATCCTGCACCGCCCGATGCTCCGAGCGGGTCGTCCGGCTCTCGATCGCCGCCGCCGGACCGGGGCATCTGATCCGACCCGCCCGAGCGGTCGCGCTCGTCGCCCGCCCCCTCGCCGGGATCGCGGCCGAGTGTCTCGTCCGCACGCTCGCGCAGCCTGCGCGCGCCATCGCGCCGTTGCTGCCCCCGCTCGCGTCGTTCCGAGAGATCGTCGAGCGCCTCGTCCAACCGCTCGCGAGATTCCCCCGGCGGACGCTGACCATCGGGTGTCCCGCGTTGGTCACCGCCTTGGGGAGTTCGGCCGGCACCCTCTCCCGCCGGGCGTTGCGAGGGCGCACCGTTCTCACCGGGCTCTTGCCGCGCTCCCTCGCGCTGGCCATCGCCCGTTCCATTCTCTTCTGATTGGGGCGTCTCGCCCGGCTGCTGCGCGTCGGACTGTTCGCCGGACTGGCCCGGTTGCCGCTCGCCCTGATCCCCTTGCTCGCCACCGGGCTCCGGCGTCCCGGCGCCGGGTTGCTCGCCGTTCCGCTCCTCCGCCCCCTGCTGCGATTCACCCGGATTCGACTCATCGCCTTGTCGCGGCGTGGCGCCCGGCTGGGTCTGATCGTTCGGATCCTGCCCGCCCTCTCGGCGTGGCTGCTCGCCCTCGCCGGACTCCGGTCCCTGTTGCGGTTCGTTCCCGTCGGTCGATGACGGATCTCGCTGACCCGAAGGCGTCGGTTCACCGCTTGGACGCTGCTCCTGCTCGCCCGTCCCAGGGTTCTCACTCGGCTGCCGCTCACGCCGAATCTGCTCCGCCGATTCGCGCGCGCCATCCGCGAGCCGCTGGCGATCCTCCCGCGCGTCCTGCTCGGCCTGCCGCTGCTCGCGTTGCCGCTGCTCCCGCTCCGCCTGCTCGCGCGCCGTCGCCGGGTCCATCCCCTCACGCTCGAGTTGATCCGCACGATCCTCGACACCTTGCTCTCGCTCAGCACCGGCATCGGACGGCCCCCGCTCGCCCGGCTCAGTCGCCGATCGTTGCGTTCGCGGGTCTTCCCCGAACGGCTGCTGTTCACCGCCCGTCCCCGCCGGGTCGGGCTCGATCGCGTCCGCGAGTTCCTCCAGTTCGCGCGCCAATCGCTCGCGATCCTCCGGCGAAAGCCGGTCCGCCGACTCCATCAGCTCGCGCGCCGCGTCGCGTGCCCGTTCCAGATCGCCAGATTCGAACGCCTCGCGGAGCGCATCGAGCGGCTCGGGCGCTTCGTCCCACTCCGAGTCACCCGGGGCCGCATCCGCGAGCTGATCGCGCAACCGCTGATCCGCCATCGTGTCACGCTCACCGGCACGGTCGAGCTCATCGGCAGCACGCTCGAGTGCCGCGGCCGATTCCGCCGCCGCATCTTCGGGCTCGATCGCCCCTGCCTCCAGTTCAGCACGCAGTTCCTCGAGCGACGCCAGCTCTTCCTGCGAGACCCCGGACTCGTCAAGCTCTTGCGCGAGGGATTCCTCGATGGCCTCGATCGCCGAGTTGACCTCGCGCGACACTTCCTGCCGCTCTTGCTCGCGCTGCGCCGCGGTCGCCTCGGCACGACCCGCCCCGCGCACCGGAACGAAAAACCCGACACCCGCGGCGACGCCCAACGCGACCGCCGCGATCGCCCAAGACCGACCGAACCGGACCGCGACCGCCCGATCCGGACGCGCATCCGCGGCGACGCGTTCGCTCTCCTGAGCGATCAGCTCGAGCACTGCGTCGTCAGCCGTGAGACCGGCATCCAGCGCCATGGCGGTGCCAAGCCGATCACGCAGCCCGAGCGCCCGATCAAGCGCGTGCGCCCCCCGGAGATCACTCCACCGGCCAACGCCCACACGCAGGACACCAAAGATCGTTCCAACCGTGATCGCCGCGAGAGCGGGGATCCACCACGCGACCCCGATCGGTACGAGCTTGACCACGCCGACGATCGCGAGCGCCGCGACCCCGCCCAGCGCGAGCCCGCGCCCGATCCGGCTCAACGCGTCTCCGGCCCACCCGCGCCGCGCTGCCCGACGCGATACCGCCCGCGTCCGCGGGATCGCGCGCGCCGGGCTGGCGTTCGCCGTCGTCATCTTCTGATTGTACGGTCCGGGCCGCGATGTGCTGCACCGGATACGCTCCGGCCATGCCCGCCGGACCCGATATCCACGCCGCCCTCGCCCGACTCCGTGATGGCGGCTCTCTCGCTCGCGGCGAGACCAACCGTGTTTTTGAGTCGCTCCTCTCCGGCGGGATGGACGACGCACAGATCGGCGCACTGCTGATGGCATTCGCCCAACGCGGCCCCGCGATCCCCGAACTCGCCGGCGCCGCAGACGCCATGCGCGCGCACGTCACGCCCGTCGCCATCCCGGACAGCCCCGGCGTCCGCGTCATCGACACGTGCGGCACCGGCGGAGCGCCGAAGACCTTCAACGTCTCCACCGCCGCCGCGATCGTCACCGCCGCGTGCGAGCCGGATCCCAGCTCGGGCGTCTCCCGCGTTGTCGTCGCCAAACATGGCAACCGCAGCCGAACCGGGCGCGGGTCGGCCGAGGTCCTGCAATCACTCGGTGTGAACGTGGACGCCTCGCCCGAGACGCAGCGTGCATGCTTGCGGACCGCCGGCGTCTGTTTCTGCTTCGCGATCCACCACCACCCGGCGATGCGGTTCGCGGCGGGCCCGCGTCGCTCGCTCGGGTTCCCGACGATTTTCAACCTGCTGGGCCCGCTGACAAACCCCGCCGGGGCGCCGCGCCAGCTCATCGGCGTCTATGCCGAACCGCTCGTTGATCTCGTCGCGGGCACCCTGGTCGAGCTCGGTGCCGAACGCGCGATGGTGGTCCACTCCGAAGACGGCCTCGACGAACTCACCGTCACCGCCCCGACACGAGTCGCGCACGTCGAGCGGGGCACCGTCCGGACCGAGACCCTCGACCCCACCGCGCTCGGACTCACACCTGCCACCATCGAGCAGGTACGGGTGGACAGCGTCGAGGGGTCCGCCGAGCTCCTCCAACGAATCCTCGCCGGCGAACCGGGGCCCGCGAGCGACATGGTCGCGCTCTCAACCGCCGGCGCGATGCTCGTCGCCGGCGCCGCGCCTTCCTGGGCATCGGGCGTTGAGCTCGCGAGACACGCGATCCGGTCCGGCGCCGCTCGCAAAACACTCGAACGCCTCGCCGCCGCCTCGCACGCGGGCGATTAGCACCGCGATCAGTCGTCGCTGAGGTTGCCCACGAAGAGCTCACGCATCCCGTTCGCCACGTTGCTGTTCGCGGCGACGGGCAAGTAACCCGAGCGCGACCGCGTCACGATCCGGTACTGCACGCCCTCGCCGCGCTGGTCGCGGGCAGCGATCCAGAGCACCGCGTCGAGCTCGTCGTGCGACTTGAGCACCCGTTTCATGCGTTCGCGCATGGTGCCCGCGTCGATCGGCAGCGCCCCGCGTGCCTGCCGCGCCTCGGCGACCAACTCGATCGATTCGTCGGAGTCCAGCACCGACTCCCCGACCAGATCGCCCGCGAACCGGACGCCGTGCCACACCAGGGCGTCGAACCCCGCGTGGAGTTGGTCCTCAAGCTCCGGGTCGATCGGGCTCGCGAGATCCGAGACGACGAGGACCGTCGCGTCGAGATCGAGCGATCCCGCGCCCTCGTCGTACCAGAACTCGTGGTCATCGCCCACATCGGCGAACGTCTCGCCGTCGTGCTCGATCACGACGGTCTGGTTGTGCGAGGGCCCGTTGCCGGTCCACACAAGCATGCCGATCCCGACCACCGCGGCGAACAGGACCAAAAACGCCAAGACCGCCCCGGTGAGACCGGCACGGGTGCCCTTGGGGTTCCGCTGCGCCGCGCGCCGGTGCGAGATGCGCTGACCCGCTCGTTCTCGCCGGATGCGCGCCCGCTCGCGTGCCTGCTTCACCTGCTCGTGCGCCGGCAGCCGATCGCCCGGCTCGCGACGCGGCGGGATGGGCGTCGCCGCCGCCTCCGCCTGGGTCGGCACGTGATCGGCCGGGATCCCCCGCCCGATATCTGCCTTGAACACAACCCCGCTCCCACGCTCGGCGCCGGCGTTCTCGACTTGGTACCGGCCAGACCACCAGCTCGCCAGCGCGATCTTCGGCGCCTGCCGCGCGCCGCGGCCCATCGGCGTGGGCACCGGCGAGCCGGCGCGCGCCACCCTCGGCGCGTTCGCGGGCATCGGGGGCACCGGCGCGGGGATCTTCGGCTCGGGCACGGGCCCGCCCTTCATGCTCGGCAGATCCGCGGGCTTGAGGGTGTAGGGATTCTCCGCCGTGCGGATGACATCGAGGTCCGCCAGCATCATCGCCGCGGACGGGTAACGGTTGTCGTACTCCGCCATCGCGCGCCGGATGACCCACTTGAGCGCGTCCGGGCACTTCTTGGTCACCTGGCTCAGCCCGCCGTGCGCCGGGAATGAGTTCTCGATCACACTGAACAGGACCGCGCCCGCGGAGTAGACGTCGAACTTCGCGCCGTCGATCTGGTGCACCTTCACGCCGCGCAGCGCCTGCCGCACGAGCTCGGGGTCGCGGAAGTACTCCGTGCCGTGGGTCGTCAGGGTCATCGCGCTGCGCATCGGCGTCACGAGCCCGAGATCCACCAGGTGCGCTCGCGCGTGCGCCGTACCCGGGTTGTCGATGATGATGTTGTCGGGCTTGACGTCCTTGTGCCAGAGCCCGCCCTCGTGATACGTGTGCAGCGACGCCACCAGGTCAGACACGTATCCCAACGCCTCGTCGAGCCGCTTGGCATCGAGCCCGTCGGAGGCGCACGCCGCGTGCATCCGCTGCGTCAGGACGCCCAGGCTCTCGCCCGGGACGTACCGCATCACGTAGAAGAACCGCTCCTTGTCGGACTGGTGCTCGAGCACGAGCCCCAGCCGGCGCGCCGCTTCCAGAGCCCGGCTCTCGCGCAGGATCTGGTCGAGCGTCGAGCCGTCCTTCTGGCTGAAGACTTTAATGACGACCTGCTCGACGTCGCCCGCGCCGCGGCGTGACAACGCCGCACGCTTCAGATCGTCGGGCTTGGCGATGTAGAGCTTGCCGCCCGACCCGCCGCCCTTCAGCGACCCGACGACGGTGTACCCGTCGAACATCCCGACGCGTTTCTTGCTGGGCTTGTCGCGCCCGGGTGCCTCGGCCATCGCCTGGGGGACGCGTTGCTCCACGCCCTCGAGCACCCCGCCGAGCCCGAAGAGCTTAAGGGGGTTTGAGAGAAGCAAGCGGTACACGCAGGCGCCCGCCGCCCGGCACTCCCCGCCGAACGAGCGGCCGAAGTGCCCGGCCGCGGACCATCTCCCGATGATGACGTTCAGCCCGACGAGCAACGCGAAGATCGGCGCCGCGATCACCGTCCCAATCAGACGCACCGCGTCGGAGATCTCCGCCCCGATGAACCGGAAGATGTTGCCCAGGATGAGCCACACGAGCCCGAAGAGCTTGACGAAGAGGAAGACCGCCGCGACGAGGCCAACCACCCCGAGCACCGCGATCAGCAAGAACTCCAGGATCCCACCAACAGGCCCGCCCATCGGCGCCCTCCTTGATCTCGGACGACCCGCCCCCCGCTACTCCGCCGCGTCGTACTCGAGCTGGCGGTGGTAGATCTCGGCGATCGCGTCGTCGAACAGGGCGTCCCCGGCACGGTCGGTGTCCGCCCCGTCGCCCGCATCAAGATTGGGAGTCAGGCTCAGCCCATTTCGCTCAGCCTCCGCGATTTCCTCTTCCGTGAACGAATACGTCGAGATCACCTCGCGCAGCCGCCCCCTTAGCACGCCTCGGATCCTCGTCAACCGCCGAGAAACCGTGGGCTCGGACACCCCGATCGCCTCGGCGACCTCCTTGCCGCTCTGCCCGTCGAGCACCCGCATCCGGTAGATCGAGAAGTCCGTAAAGTCCGTCTCGCGCTCCACCATCTTGATCGCCGCGGAGACCTTCGCCCGGAAGACCGCCGCCTCGTACTGCTCGTCGGCACCGACGGTGCTCGCCTGGCTCATCCAGGCCTCGTCGAACTCGGCGTTCGCCTTGCCACCGCCGCGTTTGAGCGCCATGCGACGGTCGATCTCGTCGCCCAGCACGTGCTTCGCGATCGCGAGCAGCCACGTCGAGAACCGGGCCCCGCGGGCCGGGTCGTACCGGTCGATCGAGTTGCTCAACGCGGCGAGCGTCTCCTGCGAGAGGTCCCGCACCGTCTCGACCCCGATCCGACCGCGTCCCCACTTCGTGAGCTGGGCGCGCACGACGGGCCCGAAGATCTCCCAAAGCTCAAACCAGGCGGCCTCGTCATTTGCCCGCAGGCGGGCCACGAAACTCGTCGTCAGGTTGCTCAGCATCCACGACTCCCCGCCCATTCTTCCGGAAGCGCCTACCCGGGTTTCGGCCCGCGGGCCCGCGCCGTCCTGACGCCGCTCCGCACCGGTCCAATCCCGCAGGATACGCCCCGCAGCGAGCGAATCCGACGCAGAAAGCCGCGATTCGTCGCTCCCAAGCCGTTTCCGGACCTGAGTTTGATGATTTTCCGATGCGTCATGAAATCGCCGAACCCCGTTTCCCACTCACTGCCCGTGGCCCGTCGGACCGGACGTTCGGCGGGCCCGGCAAGCAACCCACGCGGCCGAGTGGGCCGCATCAAGCAACGACGACCCGCGAGGACGCGGGCAGCAGGAGGTTTCCCATGTTCGGCAAAACGATGGTTCGCACTGGCGTGATCCTGGCAGTCGTCGGCGGCACCGCCGTCGTCATCGCGGGCCCCGCACGCCTCCACGCCCTTCTCGACCAGACCCGCACGGGCATCAACGACGTCATCGATTCCGCAATCGACGACCCGATCGCCCTGCGCAGCCAGATCAAGAAGCTCGAAGCCGAGTATCCCGGCAAGATCGCCGAGGTCCGCTCGGACCTCACCGAGGTCACCGCGCAGATCGACGAGCTCGACCGCGAGCGTCAGATCGCCGAGCGCGTGGTCGCCCTCGCCAACGACGACCTCGCCCAGCTCGACGCCGTGATCGCCCAGGGGCGTGAAGCCGCCGCCGATCACCCGGGCGCGATCGTCCGCGTGAGCTTCAACCAGCGCAAGGTCGATCTCTCGGACGCCTACGCCCAGCGCTCGCAGGTCCAGCAGACCCGCGACCTCTACGCCACCCGCGCTACCGACCTGGGCGTGGACCTCACCTACCTCGCCGAGCAGGAGGGCCAGCTCACCGAGCTGCTCACCAAGCTCGAGTCCGAGCGGGCCGAGTTCCAGGCCAAGCTGTTCCAGCTCGACGCCCAGATCGACACCATCGAGCGCAACGAGCGCATGCTCACCATGATGGAAGACCGCCAGGAGACCATCAACAAGCACAACCGCTACCAGGCCCACTCGCTGGACCAGCTCAACAAGCGTCTGACGACCATCCGCTCCGAGCAGCGCAGCCGCCTCGAGTCGATCTCCGGGCGTGAGCGAGACCGCGACTACGTCTCCGAGGCCGAGTTCCA
>JAUHXM010000142.1 GCA_030426605.1 Phycisphaerae bacterium
AGGTCGCCGGGGCAGTCAGCGCCATCCTCGCAGCAGATCGCGAGGCCCTGGACGACGTCGCCGAGACCGAAGACCCCGATCCAGATGGCCTCGGGCTCGGAGCCGTCGCCGTAAGAGATCAATTCATCGGTCGCGACGTCGTAGCTGAAGATCTCGTCGCGGTCGCACGAGTAGGCCATGTCGGCCATCCGTGAGGGGGTGTGCCCGAGGTCGGTGTTGTCGCCCGTGTCCAGATCGACGAGGGTGAGGCGGCCGACCGCGTTGGGGTCGATGGTGTAGAAGAGGTCGCGCGAAGAGTCGTGGACGCCATAGTCGTTGTCGCGGTTGTTGTCCGTGAGGTAGGCGGTGGCGCCGGTTTCGGGGTCGAGCGTGCGTAGCTCGGAGGTGAACGTCCCGCTCGCGAGGGTTGGGGTGACGGAGATGACGAGCGTGTCGAGCGAACCGACGTACTCGATGGTCTCGACGTAACCCTCGGCGTCCGAGCTCGACAGGAGCATTACGATGTCCGCTTCGCCCGTGTTCTTGTCGTACTCGACGAGGTACTGGTCAAAGACGCCGTCGGCACCGAGCTCGTAGTGGAGCCCGAGCAGGCGGCCGTCGGGGCCGCATGTGATCGAGAAGGCACCGAACATCGCGCCGTCGCTGCGGACAGAGATGGGCAGCCCGTGGGGGCCGATAACGTGCGACAGTGCGGGGTCGTCCAGGTTGACCTCGACGAGGTTGTTGAACGTCACTGCGTAGGCGGTCTCCTGAGCCAGAGAGGACGCGGAAACCGACAGCACGAGCCCAACAGCGGCAGCACATCGCAGCATGATCTTCTCCCCTGAAACGCGTCGAATGACGCGGACACCGTGACGATACCACCGATAAGTGCGGGGTCCAAGGGTGCTTATGAGAAGAAGCCGATACGATCCGGGATGGGGAGTGAATATGGGAAAGTTGAGTAGGTTCGGGTGTTTCGCCTTGAGCGTGTCGTTGCTCGTTGGGTTCGGATGCGCAACCCGCTCGCCCGGACGATCGGGGCTGCTCACAAGCTACGAGGGACTTTCGGAGGTTCGTGGTGGGGCGGAGCGTGTGGGCGATGAGCTCATGCTGTACGACGCGTTCATCATCGATCCGATCGAGTTTCACGACGACGAGCGGTGGGGGCTGGGGAAAGAGCGGCGGGACGAGGTGAGCGAACTGATCCGAACTCGGTGCGAGAGCGTCCTGCACGAGGCTGGTCACCGCGTGGTGGCCCAGCCCGGCACCGGCGTGGGGCGCGTGCGGATCGTGCTCACCGACGTTCGGGGTTCGGTGTTCCTGCTGAGCTTGCATCCCGGCGCGAAGCTCACCGGCGCCGGCGCAGGGAGCGCGTCCATGGAGGGCGAGGTCGTGGACTCGCTCACCGGCGAGCAACTGCTCGCTGTCGTGCGCACGGGGCGCGGCAACCAGTTCGAGCTCGATACGTTCGACAAGTTTGACGACCTGACAGACGTGATCGAAGCGTGGGCGGACGAACTCGCGGACCGCCTCGGGGTGCACGTGCCGCTGGATTAAAGCTGGTTACTCGATCCGGTAGACGCCCGTGGCACGGATCGTGAGCACCTCGGCGTTGGGGCGCGGTCCGACATTGCCGACGATCACGATCTCGTCCATCGGGCTGAGCTGCGCGGTCGGGTCACCGGCGAATGGTGTGCCGTCCGTAGCGACGAGTTGCACGGTCGCGGAGTTCTCGACGATATCATCGGGATCGGCGCAGCAGTAGTCCCACGGGGTGGCGCAGTGGTCGTCCTCGCTCGTGCACTTGTTGTACAGGCCCGTGTCGATCACGCGGAAGACAGGGCTGCCGGCAGTGATGGGTGCCGCGGTACCGCCGATGATGCCGCGGATGGTAATCGTGTCGCCCTCGGAGGCATTTGCCTTGGCGTCTGTGATGCTCAGGGCGTCGCCCGGATCGCTCGTGAGGACCCAGTCGGGTGCGGCGGATGCGAGGGGGGCGGTGCCGGACGATTGCTCACACCCGGTGAGCAGGGGGGTGCTCAGGCAAGCGAGCGCGATGGCGGCGGTTGTGGCTTTCATGGCGGTGTCCTTTCGTTCAGTGAGATTTCAGGGCTTCGGGGATCGGGAGACGCAGGCATCGCACGGCGGGCGGGATCGCGCCGATGAACCCGACGACAAGCCCGCCGAGGATACCGGCGAGGACGACCGGGGCGTCGATGGTGAGCGCGAACGCGCCCATCGAGAATCGGACGGCAAGCCCGTCGAGGAGCGCGAGGCCGAGGGCAACGGCGACAAGCCCGCCGCACGCTCCGGCGAAGACGGATTCTTCGGTCAGACTTGCGACGATGGCGGCACGAGTGAATCCGAGAGCCTGCAGCATGCCGACCTCGCGGACGCGTGCAGCGAAGGCGGCGTACATCGTGTTGAGCCCGCCGAGGATGCCGCCCGATGCGATCAGGACCGCCGTGACGATGATCATGACGCGGATCGGCGCGTAGAACGCGGCGATGGAGGCGTAGTACTCCGACTCGGGGATTGCGCTGATCTCAAGATCGAGCCGGCTCTTGGCGAAGAGGTCCACGTCGGCGAAGGAGGCGTCGTCGAGCGTGACGACGACGCAGGAGAGCGACGATTCGCGGTTGGTCGCGATCTGGAGGTCCGGAAGCGGGAGCCAGATCTCAGCGTTCATGACGGAATTGGGCGCGCGAAAGTGTCCCACGACGGTCCAGTCACGGTCATCGAAGTAGAGCGTGCTGCCGATCGCGAGCCTGCCCTCGGCCACTCCCAACCGAGTGGCGGCGAGGGCCCCGACCATCAGTTCGTCGCGTCCGCCTTCGGGCGGGCGTCCCGCGACGATCTCGACCTCGGGATGAACGAGGAACGCGATGGGTCGGACGCCGCGCATGACAGCGTTCAGGTCGGCTGTGCTCGTCGCGGATTCGCGGACGGGCAGCGCCGCGTGGATCTCTGGGGACGCATAAATGATGCGGGCACGCTCCTTGAGCCCCGCGATGCTCGCCGCCGCGATGCCCTCGACCGAGGCGTCGATCTGCGAGCGTTCGACCCCCTCTTCGGAACCCGTGCCGAGGATCATCACATTCTCGTGCAGCCCGTCGTGCTCCGCGAGCGTCGTCTGCATGCCTCGGACGAACCCGCCCGCGGCGAGGATGAGCAGGACAACCAGTGCCGAGCCGAGCAGCGAGGCGATCAGGCGGACTCTGGACCGCCCGAGGTTTCGTATGGCGTACTGGAAAGGAAGCTGTCGCATCGTCAGTCGAATCCTCATGCCGCTCGGAAGCACGCGACAATCTCGCGCCGGGATGCCTGGACCGCGGGGACGAGACCCGCGAGCACGCCCAACGCCGCGCAGACGAGAACACCGAGCAGGATGAGCCCGGGTGTCGCGACAACCGGGATGCTGGTGCCCTCAACGGAGAGGGCGAAGTTGCCGAAACGGGCGACTCCGAGCGCGGCGAGAGCCCCGAGCGAGCCGCCTACGAGCGAGAGGGCGACGCCCTCCGCGACGATGAGCAACGCGACGAGCCGGCCGGAGAACCCGAGGGTTTGCAGGATCGCGTGCTCAGAGATGCGGCTCTGCACGCTCAGGACGATCGCGTTCGCGACGAGCGTCAGGACGGCAGCGAGGCACCCAAGCCCGAGCCAGCGGGCGAACCCGACGAGTTCGATGATGTCGTCGGCAATCCGCCCCACGAATGCCTTCTCGGTGAAGGTCGCGGTGGGCTCCTGAGCGGTGCTGAACAACTCATCAATCTGATCGGCGACGGGGTCGAGCATCGACGCGTCGGAGACGTTGACGTTGAACTGCGTGACGATCCCCAGCTGATCGCTTCCCGCGAGCTGCACGAACTCGAGCGAGGTGTACGCGACGTTGTGGTCCTGGGCGTTTGGCGAACGGACGACGCCCGCGACGTACGCCGTGATGCCCGCGGCGTCGAACCGCATGCCGGGTCGCAGCCCGCGTCGGGAGGCGAGCGATTCACCGAGCAGCGCGGCGTCCGAACGCGATTGCCACTCCTCGATCGAGCCTTCGAGCACGACGAAATCTCGCCCGGGGCCCTGGAGGAAGCGGTCCTTGGGAACGCCGCGGAAGGTGACGACATCAAGGCTCGTGCGGCAGTTGCTGACGACGATCTTCATGGGGATCGCCGCGGTCACCCCATCGATCTGCTCGATGCGTCGCTGGTAATCCTGCGGCAGCTGGCTCGTAGCGGGGCAGTAGCGGTCCTTGCGATAGACGACGAGCGTGGTGTCATTCGCGGTCGCGGTCGTGGCGACCTGCACGCCCTTGTGCATCGCCTGAACGGCCGTGAACAGGAACATCGCGATGGCGATGCCGAGAACCGTGAGGGCTGAACGCACGCGATGGCGTGTGATCTGACGCAAGACATAGGGAAGGCAGCGGACAGCTTTCATGCTGGCACCTCCTCGCGGTGTTGGCCCGGAGCGTCCGCGAGCCGGCCCTTGTCCAGGTGCAGGGTCCGCTTCGCGTAGTTCGTGGTCTGTGGGTCGTGGGTGACCATGATGATGGTCTTGCCGAGATCGCGGTTGAGCTTTTGGAGCAGCCGCATGATCGCGTCCGCGGACGACTTGTCGAGGTCGCCGGTGGGTTCGTCGGCGACGAGGATGGCCGGGTCGGCGTGGCCCTGGATGAGACCGTCGGGCCCGACGAGCTGCTCGATCTCTACGAGGTCTTCGGCGGCCGGCGCGAGGAACTCGAGCTCGGCGCGGCGGCGGATGCCCTGGACCTGACGGAGCTCGGCCAGGCAGCGCGTGCGATGGACTACCTGAGCCACCCGGTCTTCCATCAATACCGCTCGGAGACCGAGCTGCTGCGTTACCTGCATCGGCTCCAGTCGCGGGACCTGTCGCTGACGACGTCGATGATTCCGCTCGGCTCCTGCACCATGAAGCTCAACGCCACCGCCGAGATGATCCCGGTGACCTGGCCCGGCTTCGGCGCCCTGCATCCCTTCGCGCCGGCGGAGCAGACCCGCGGCTACGCTCGCCTGTTCCAGGAACTCGAGGCCTGGCTGGCGGAGATCACCGGCTTCGCCGCGGTGTCGCTGCAGCCCAACGCCGGGTCCCAGGGCGAATACGCC
>JAUHXM010000035.1 GCA_030426605.1 Phycisphaerae bacterium
GCCGGTGGCGGTGTTGCCGGTGAAGGTGGCCCTCGTGATGTCGATCGACCCGTTCCCGGTCCAGTCCTGCGTGCCCTGGTTGATGCGGAACATCGCGTTGTCGTCCGTGTTCGGGTCGAGCGGGTCGGTCTGCGCCGTGTCCAGGCGCAGCTCGAACGTGTCCGTCGTCACGATCGGCATCTCGGTGAGCCGCTGGATGAAGTCGGCGAACCCCGAGGGGTCGGGCGGGATCACGCCCGTGGCGTCGGGGATCGAGACGGTCGCCGTGGGCAGCGCCTCGGCGTACACGACGTACCCGCGCCCGTGGTCGCCGGTGCTCGAGGCGTTGTTGGGCACGCGCAGCGTGACGACGCCGCTTGCGCCGACGACGAGCGTCTCGGCGATCTGGCTCGCCGGGTCCACGCTCGGGTTCGCGGCGTTGCCCGTCAGCTCGTGCAGGCGTGTGCCCTGCGCGTACTGCGTCTGCACCGTCACCTGCTGGAAGCCCGCGTCCCACCGGTCGTTCACGCCGACGAGGCAGTTCGCCTGCCCGTTGATCGCGCGCTCGTAGACGAGCACGTCGGAGATGTTGCCGTTGAGGGGGAAGTACTGCCCGTGCCCGACCTCGTTGTGGATGTTCACGAGGGTCGTCATCGCGTCGTCGAGCCCGTGCCCCGAAGGGTCGAGCCCCAGCGCGTTGGGCGTGCCCTCGCGCGGGTAGAACCCACCCGAACGCGGCACGCCGCGCCCGTGGTGATACACGATCGACCGCCCCGGGCGCAGCAGCATGTACGCGTGCTGCGTCATCGCGTACTGGCGGATCGTGGGCAGCGCCGGCAGCGACCCGCCGTCGCCGACCGACCCGTTGTCGTGGCTGAACACGTGGTTGATGCCCATCGAGCCGTTCACGAACCCGTCGTCGGCGACGTCCAGGTGCCGGTTGATCACGTCGTTCCAGCTTCCCAGCCCGCCCGCGCTGTTCAGGTCGCGCAGGCCCGCGGCCCCCTGGATGTCGAGCGAGTCGCGGTTGCCGAACCCGTCCTTGCGCACGAAGTCCGCGAGGATGTGCGCGTTGCTCGTGACGTTCTCGCCGAAGCTCAGGGGCGTGAACCGGTCGCCGTGCGCATCGGTGCCCGCGAGGAAGACCGCCGCGTCGAACTCCCGATCCCAGAAATCGACCGGCACGTGCTTCTGCGCGTCGAGGCGGAACCCGTCCACGCCGTAGTACTGGATCTGTTTCTGCGCCCAGCGGGCGAGCATTTCCGAGACGCTTTCGACGACCGGGTCGCCGCTCATCGGCGCGTCCGGGCGGAAGGGGTACCGCGTCACGGTGTAGCTGCCCGGTGTGCGGGACGTCCCGGGGTTCGTGAACACGTCCGGCGTCGCGTTCGTGTCGGGGTAGTGGCGTGCGTTCTCGGGGTCCGGCTGGTTGCGGAGCGTCCCCGCCGGGATGTTCGCGGGGTTCACGCCCGTCGGGTGGCGGATGAAATCGTGGTCGATCTCGTGCGCGATGTCCTGCAGGCCCGCGAGGTCGCCCGTGAGCTCGTCGCCGCCCGACCCGTCGTGGAAGTCGCCCCAGTCGTCGCCCGGGCCCTTGTTGCTCGGCGGGTTGTTGCGCGGCGTGTAGAACCCCTGCCACCCGCCCTCTTCGTAGAACGCGTCGTCGCTGCGCCGGCCGCCCGTGTGGTTGAAGATCGCCTCGGCGTACACGAGCGCGTTCGCGCGGTGCGCCTCGTCGATCATCGCCATGTACGTCGCCTCCGTGCCGAACGTCGTGCGCGTGCGTGCGCTGGAGTTCGTCAGGATGGGGGGTGTGCCCAGGTTGAACTTGTCGGCCGGGTCGTACCCCGCCGACTGGAACGAGGCGAACGACGCGGAGGGCAGCCAGAACCCGTTGTACCCCGCCATGAAGACGTCGGGCATGCGGCGTTCGATGTCGTCCCACTCCCACTCGAAGGCCTGGAGGATGACCATGTTGAGGGGCGCCGCGTCCGCGGGCGCCGCGCCGATCATCATCCCCGCCGCCGCCGCGATCACCGCGGCGCGCCCGCACACCTGTCCACGCGTCTTCATCTCGATATCGCTCCCTCACGCAGAACCCGCCCAAACAGCGAACGCGGGCATTTCGATGCTGCCAGTATGACGACTCGGCGGCCCGATTGGAACCGTCCGGAAAGACATTTCGCCCCCCGCGCCCCGGCGGGTTCATCAGGTCCGAAACTCTCGGGCCTATGGGATGAAGAGGGGCCCCGAGGTGCCCCGTTGAGAAGCCAGCGGTGTCACGCCGCCCGGGTGATGGCGCTCAACCCTGGGCGCTTGTTGCCAATTCGTTCCATCGAACGCCTCCCCGTCCATCGATCCGGGCATGACCCTCCCTGGGCTGCACGAACGGCACAATATTAGGTCGCTGGGAGGGGGAATTCAGTCTGAACGCAACAACAGCGCCAAGCTGCGCAATCTTGAAGCGATGCTGTGATTGCCCGGTGGACTCGCTCGGCGTTAGTCGGTCGAGTTCGTGCGGCTCGCCCGGCTCTGGTCGATCAGGTTGACCGACCGCTCCAGCGTGTAGCCGGAGGGCAGCACGGTCCTGGGGTTCCGGTCGAGGCCGCCCTGGTTCGGACGCGAGAAGAACTGGATCTGCATGTTCTGCGTCACGAACTCGACGTGCCCGTCCGTGAAGACGTAGTTGCCGCCGGCGTTGCCGTGGTTGTCCACCTCGGCGTAGCCGGTCTCTTCCTTGAACCCGATGCTCTCGAGATACTCCTCGGAGTACCGGTCGTAGGTGATCTCGCCGGTCGCCTCGTTCAGGCCGGTGTCCCAGAAGGTGTGATCGCCGCGTCCGTTGAACGCCTCGGCGGATCCGACCTCATCGCCCATGATCGGCGCTGCCGAGATCACGAGCGGGTCCACCGTCTTCAGACCAGCCACGTACCAGTAGCTCACGTTGTAGTGAATGACGTCACGGACGCCTGTGGGAGCCCGGGGCACCTTGAACTCGGCATCGGGGCCGTAGATGTGATCCTGCCGCTGGCCCGGGAACCGCTCGAAGTACACGTCTTCCTTATCGCGCGGGCAGTAGAGGAACTCGTACCCGTCGGAGTATTGCGCGAGCAAGGGCTCGTCGTTGCCGTCGGCGTACTTGCCGATCTTGGTCGCACCGGCGCCGAGGTACCCGACGTCGCCGGAGATCGAACCGGCGTTCTCGCCATCGAACTCGCCGTCGCCGACCTGCGTCAGGCTCCAGAGCCCGGCCACGCCGCCCGCGGCGTTCTGGAACGCCAGGTCACCGTTGACGAACCCGGGCGGGATGATGGGGAACCAGTCGCGGTAGTCGTCGGCGTAGAGCACCGAAGCCGTACCGATGCCGCGCAGGTTCGCCTTGCACAGCGAGTCCTGGGCGGTCTGGCGGGCCTTGCCCAATGCGGGCAGCAGGATGCCGATCAGGAGGGCGATGATCGCGATCACGACAAGCAGCTCAATGAGCGTGAACGCGCGACGACTCGGGCGAAGCCGATCCATATTGGTGCTCCCTCAAGCAAGCCCACGAGCGGGCTTCGGAGTCAGGGCGGATGCCTGATGTCCCCAAGAGGGATGCTAGTGGCTCATGCCGAGGGAAGCAACCGAATCCTCTTTCGTGGGCGTGGATCGGGTCTTGCCGGAGTCCGGGTCGGCTCAGTGGCACCCGATCAATAAGCAAACAGAAATCTCTTTACGGTTCCTTCACACAAACGCGACCGCGGATGATCGCGATCGATGACCTCATTGCAGCCCATGCTCAGGGGTCCGGGAAGATCCCGACGCGGATGCGCAAAATCGACGCTGTTTCCGGGGCTCTCTCCGGCATTCTTCTCGATCCACGACAACGCTTTCGCTATGCTCAGCGGGTTCGGACGAGGGAGTCACAGCGATCCCGGGCGTGGTTGTCTGCGTGCAGCCACGCTCGCTGAGGTGCCCCGAGTCCGTTCGGACAGGTATGGGATAGTGCTTTCACACTTTGATCCTCAGAGGGAGTTCATCATGCAGATTCGCACAGTGAGTGCCGCGGGCCTTCTCGCGGCGAGCGCCGGGCTCGCCAGCGCCCAGCCCGCCACCGTTGACGGCATCAAGGGCGGGACCGAGCCCTACGTCCTGCTCTGGGAGCAGAACCAGCCGACCGCGTTCGGCGACGCGGTCGCCGGCCAGTTCACCGGCGGCGACTTCGGCGACCCCCCCGGCGACGTCATGACCGGCGTCGAGATCTCCATCGAGCTCGCCGAGCTGGGCCTCGTCGGCAACGAGCCGATCACCATCGGCGGCTGGGTGAACTCGGGCGACCGCAGTTTCAAGTCCAACCAGATCATCGGCGACCTGCCGATCGACACGAACAACCTCGGCGGCGCGGGCACGGACTTCACCGCCGCCCCGTTCGATACCACGACCCAGCACGTCGCGGTCGATCTCTCCTCGGTCGCGTCGTTCACCCCGACGATCGACGGCACGCGTGACGCCAGCTACGGCGCCGCCGCCTTCCTGCAGGGCAACTACACGGGGTTCGGCAACGAGACCGACGGCACCGTTGACGGCTCGGGCCCGAACGGCGGCGGTTCTGAGATCGACGCGCTCTACATCGCCAAGGACGCGACGCACCTGCACATCTTCGTCGCCGGCAACCTCGAGTCGAACGGCAACGGCCTCGACATCTACATCAACACCGTCGCGGGCGGCTCGAACGTCATCGCCGGCGCCGGCGGGTCGGGCGGGTTCATCTCGGGCGGCCAGGTCGGCACGACCTTCGAGGCCGCGCATACCCCCGACTACCTCATCTCGGTGGACTCGATCGATGACGATTCCGACACGGGCACGGTCAACATCCCGCGCGTCCACGCCGGCCCGCTGAGCGGCGACGTGGACCTCGCCGGCACCATCGCCGGCTGGGGTGCCGCCAACGCCGGCACCGCCACGGGCGGCGACGCCGGGGCCGCGAGCGTCGCGCTCGGGATCGACAACTCCAACATCGCCGGCGTCATCGGCAGCCCCTCGCTCGCCTCGCCCACCTCGCCCGACGACAACTGGGCCTACGGCTCGGAGATCGACAACGTCTGGGCGTACCTCGACGACTCCAACTCCGACACCGTCCCGGACTCGCTCTACCTCCTCGTGGGCGGCAACACCCAGGTCAACGGCAACAAGGTCAACTTCTTCCTCGACGTGGACGGCTCGACCGAGGGCCAGAACGTCCTCCGCCTCGACAACGTTGACATCTCCTTCAACGGCCTCAACCGCATGGGCGACCTGATCTGGGACGCCGGCTTCGCGCCGGACTACTGGTTCAACGTCAACACGAACGTGGACGGCGGCTCGGGCAACCTCCAGAACTTCACCGACGCCTCGGTCCTCCGCACCGACGGCCCGCTCTTCGATCTCTTCTCGGGCAACATCCTCGATTACGGCGCCTACTTCGGCGGTGAGCTCGAGGACGGCGTCGGCACGCCGGTCGCGATGCCCGCCGAGCTGCTCGACTTCTCCGGTCCGCAGCTCGACGACCCGAGCTCGGGCGCGACGTCGCTGTTCACGCAGTTCGCGCCGCGCCACGCGCAGCTCGACTACCCGACCCCGGCCGCGGGCCTGCTCCAGACCGCCATCGACAACTCCAACGTGGCCGGCGTCTCGGACGTCTCGGCCGACGGAGCCTGCGAGGTCATGACCGGCATCGAGATCTGCATCGATCTCGACGAGGCCGGCTGGGACGGTTCGTCGGACATTCTCCTCGGCGGGTTCGTCAACTCCGGCGGGTTCGACTTCGTCTCCAACCAGGTCATCGGCGGCCTGCCGGACCCGGCGAACCTGGGCGACCCGGCCTTCGTGGACTTCTCGTCCATCGCCGGCGACCAGTTCGTCAACATCACCGCCGGCCTCCTGGCGGGCGGCATCTCCTGCGATGTCGCTTGTGTCGCCGATTGCGATGGCAACGGCACCGCCAACATCGACGACATCGACTGCTTCGTCACCGGCTTCCTCGCCGGCGACCTGGGCGTCGCTGACTGCGATGGCAACGGCACCATCAACATCGACGACATCGACTGCTTCGTCACCGCCTTCCTCGCCGGCTGCCCGTAATCGGGACGCCGCGCTCAACCGCCCGACACGGGCGGCTTGATACAAACCCAAAGCGCCCGGGCACACCGCCCGGGCGCTTTCTTTTTGCACCAGCGGCACGCCGCGTTCAATCGAACAGCCCGCGCTCGGGCATCACCGGGTCGATCAGCCCCGCGTCCTGATCACGCACCGCGTTCACCCGCCGGCTCACGCGCCACGCGCTGATCGCCGGGCATGCGGGGGATCCGAACGGTGACGCGAGCGACAGCGGCTCGGCCGTCTTGCCGGTCGCCCAGTCCTGTGCGCATTCGCCCGGCACCACGCACGGCACCCGGTGGTGCACCGCCCGGGTCCGCTCGCACGGCGCCTCCGCCGTGCACACGACGACCCACGGCTCGCCGCCCTGTTCACCCCAGAGCCCCGCGAGCAGGCAGACCGCGCCACCCTCGAAGGCGAAATACCAGGGCAGCCGCTCGCCGGTGCCCGCCTTCTCCCACTCGTAGTACCCAGAGACGGGCACGAGGCACCGCCGCGCGCGCACCGCGGATGCGAACATCGGGGACGAAGCAGCCGTCTCGCTGCGGGCGTTGATCACGGGCTTGCCACTCGGGAGTGTCGCACCCCAACGAACCCACGCGATCTCGCCCGCGTCCGCGCCGTCCGACCGGATCACGGGCACCGTCATCCCCGGCGCGACGTTGTACAGCGGCGCGTCGTCCTGCTCGGGCTCGGGCCAGAAGGGGTCGGCGACGTCCGCCACCCCGCGCCAGGAGAACGCCTTGACATACCGCCCGCACATGCGGTCAGTGTCCGCACGCGGTGCCCGGCGCGTCAACTCCGCGGGCGCAGAAAGAACGCCCGGGCTCCGAAGAACCCGGGCGTCTGTGTGGGTCAGGCTTTGAAGACCCGGTCAGGTGACCGGGAATGGGATTACGGGCACCCGCCCAGGAACGACGCGACGAAGCAGTCGATGTCGTCGAGGTTGATGGTGCCGTTGTCGTCGCAGTCCGCACCGGCCAGATCGCCGCCGAGGAACGCCGCGACGAAGCAGTCGATGTCATCCAAGTTGATGGTGCCGTTGGCATCGCAGTCGGCGAAGGCGCACTTGGCGTTGAAGACCGCGAGGTCGTCCGCGTCCACGTCGCCGTCGCAGTCGGTGTCGCCGTCGGCCCAGCCGGCGGGGGACATGCCCTGGTTGGCGCTGACGATGGCCTCGTCGGCCGAGTCCACGTCGCCGTCCAGATCGACGTCGCCGTACGCGGTCTCGAGGATGTCGATCACGAGGGCATTGACGTCGGCACCATCAACGACGAGGTCGCCGTTCATGTCGCACGAGAGGTCGATGTTGACGGCGGTGCCGAGGTCGGTCCAATCGCCGAAGTTGGCACAGACGTAGTCGATGTCAAGATGATCGATGGTGCCGTCGGCGCCCACCGGGGCCGCGCCCGGGGTGACGCCGCCCGATCCGGTGACGTCGCCGCGGCTGTCGCCAGTTTCGTACGCCGCGCCCGTGGCGAGGGTGGTGCCGAAGAAGTTGCCCCCGGCGGCCGCCGCATCGACCGAAGTGAACCCGAGGGTCCGGTCCAGGGTCGCGTCGGTCGCGCCGTCGCCCGAGGTGAAGCCACCGAGGCCGTCGGGCATGACGGGGACGACGTCCAGCCCGTTGTCGGCCAGGACCAGGCCGTCGGCGAAGTAGCGCACGTCCGCCTCGTCGAAGTTGCCGTCGTTGTTAAAATCGCCGAGGATCTCCACGCAGGCATCGGTGCCGGCCGCCCATGCGGCGCCGCCCGAGCGATCAACGAACGCGGCGACGAGGTCGGCCGCGTCCGCAGACGAACGCGTGCCGTCGTTGTTGAAATCGCCCGCGATCTTGTTGCGGACGCTCAAGACCGCGCCGTACGCGATCGCCGCCCCGGATTGATCGACGTAGCTCGAGCCGCCCGCGACACCGTCCGAGTAGACGAAGCCGGTGGTGCGGAACGGGGCCCGCCCGGTCGCCGCCGCGTCGAACGCGGCGTAGTCCGGGTCGAGAAGGGTGGACGAGACCATCGTCTCGGCACGAACGCCGGGGTTCTGATCCGTGTTGACCACGATCGGGATCGGCTGCGTTGCCGAGCTCGGGTCGGTCTCCGGCACGTTGTCGGGGGCGGCGGTCAGGAAGAAGTTCGCCGCGAGGAACTCGCCCGGCATGAAGTCCGAGCTCGCACCACCCGGGACGGCGATGAACTGCTGCACGGAGCGGCGGATGTTGTTGATGTACCGGTTCAGGCCCGGGTTCGGGTTGGTCGGGTTGGCCGCGAAGGGGTTCGGGCCGGACTCGTCCTGCGCCGGCGTCGGCGCGCCGATCGCGGCGGTGACCGCCGGGAGGTTCCGCCAGCCCCAGCCGCCGTCGGCCGCGAGGGCGTTGCGCGGGTCGCCGCGGTGGCTGAACGCCGCCGGTGCGATGATGTTGAACCCGTCGGCGGTGCCGTCGATCGCGGCGGCGGCCGTGGGACGCGCGGCGACCGTGCCGCCCTTGATGTCCGCGATCACCGCGTAGCAGTTGAAGTCGCCGTCGGCGAAATACCCGTTGTTGCTCAGACGCTCCGCGCCCGTGTGCCCGGCGCCCAGGCGGGTGTTCTGCAGCGTCGCATCCATGCGGCTCGAGCCGCCCTTGTTCGAGGGCGTGTAGTCCGGGCCCACGCGGTCGTTGACCGAGCTGGTGGTGCGGTCGCCGATGTTCTCGCCGCGCCCGAACGACGGGTCGAGGCCGATTCCGTTCATGAACGCGTTCCGCGTGCCAGAGCCTGAGTCACGCGTGATGCACACGAGGTTCTCGCCGACCAGGCGGCGGCCGGTCGCGTTCAGGTGACGCAGGTCCGACATGTAGATGGTGTCCGCGCCGACGCCGTAGTTGACGATCGGTGCCACCGGGGCGAGCGACACGGCCGTCGAGTAGACCGTCAACGCGTCCGGCGCGCCGGTGTTCGTGTTCAGCACGCTCAGCGGGCGGAGAAGGTTGGTCGTCGCGAGCGTGTTGCCCGCGGCGTCCGTCGCGGTGAGCGGGTTCGAGCCGTAGCCCGACGAGCCCGGCGTCGCGTCCGGACGCGACGCGCCGCCCTGGATCGCGAACCACGAGACGGGGACGTCCGAGGTGTTGAAGTCAACCGTGAACCCGTTGGACAGGGCCGCGGTCTGGGCGATCGCGGCGTATCCCGCCGTCGAGTCCGGCACCGAGATCGTGCCCGAGCGGTTGTTCGCATCCCCGATGCCCTGGAGCACACCCGCGAGCACGAGGTCGTTGCGGTTGTACACCGCGTTGTCGGTGAACGAGGAGTTGCCCACGTCGTTGCTCGGATCCGTGTCCGAGTCGTCGTCGGTCTGGTCCGCGAACTTGTCGAAAATCGACGCGAAGGTATCGAGCTCGGCGATCCCGTTGCCCGAGCCGTTGATGCGGTAGTGGAGCTGCCACTCCGTGGTCGCCGCGAACGGCGCGGTGATGTCACCCGCCGGGGCGAGCTGGTCGGGGAATGCGGACAGGAAGACGCCGGCCGTGCCGTCGCCGTCCCACGTGCCCAGGAAGTCGTTGGTGGACGCGGGGCTGGTGAAGAAATTCTCGTACAGCGTCGCGCCCGAGCCGGTGATCATCGTCGGCTGCGCAAGGGCGGTGCCCGCGGCACCACAGGCGGCGACCATCGCCGCGATCTTTGTTCTGCTGGTCATCGGTTCCATCTCCTCAAGGGGGTGATCTCTGGCGGCGCTGCAGTCACATCGGCCCGCACCGATCGCGCCCGGGTTCGCGCGAGCCCGTTCTCAACACACTCAAGCTGGACGTGAGCCGAACATCCTTCTCGGCCGCCCTGGCAACACGGCGTGGCGCGTCTCCGCGCCACGCCGCTCCAACATCAATCCTCTTCCCACTGCCCTTCCTTCTCGAGCTCGCTGGGCGTCCACACGCGGTTGTCGCCCGAGAGCGAGTAGAACCGGTCGCCCCACTTGGCGTCCTTCACGGTTTGCAGCAGCTGATCCAGCTCGACGTGCCCGTCAACGAACCCGAAGTTCGCCTTGCCGTTGTGCCGGCGGGCAACGACGTTGAGCGGGCTCTCGACGATCAGACCCTCCCATTCGTCGAGCTCGTCGTCGCGGATGAAGTTCTTGTTCCCGCCGTCGCTGTACACCGCGTTGGGGTAGCGGAACGGCTTGGACCGCGAGTCCTGCACGCCGTAGATGTCGTCGTCGCTCACGAGCGAGCCATCGCCCGTCGCCGTAAGCGTGAACGGCGTGATCGCGCGGTGGCTCTTGCTCTCCCAGCGCGAGTTCCCCGTGCCGCCCTCCTCGGCGGCGAAGAGCCGCCAGCCGTTGGCGTCCGACACCTCGGCCAGCAGGATCGTGGTGGAGCCCGAGTTGATCTGGGCGCCGCGCACGAACACGTTCCGCCGGGTCTCGCCCGAGCCGAACCCGGTCGAGTTGAACTTATTGCGCGGGAAAATCGCCGAGTTCCCCATGAAGGCGACCCGCTTGACCTGCTTGTCGGTCACCGTGGGATCGGGCGACTCGCCCCCGATGGCGTTGATCTGATCGTCCTCCCAGTCGTTCTCGTTGGCGCCCGGGTTCGTCCGCGGGGCGCCGCCGTTGAACGCCCCCGGCGACTCGAACGCCTCCTCCGGGACATCGCCGTTCCCGAACAGCGCGTACGACCAGTGGATGTACCCGTTCTGCGGGTTCGGATGCTCTTTCCGCTGGTCTTCCATCTTCCAGCGATAGGAATCCTCTTCATCCGACGCATACGCGTACGAGGCGGGGATGTAGTCCTTGTTGCTCGCGGAATAGATCGCGACGCCCAACGCGACCTGCCGCGCGTTCGCTCCGGCGACCATCGCCTGCGCCGAGCGGCGCGCCTGCCCGAGTGCCGGCAGCAGGATCCCGATGAGCAGCGCGATGATCGCGATCACAACCAAGAGTTCGATCAGGGTGAACCCCCGACGTCCGACGCCGCATGCCGTGCGATGTTCCATGTCGATCCGATCCGGTTGAATTGTGTCTCACGGACGCGCCCGAAGCCCGAGTGATTCGGACGCGATCGACCCTAGTGGCGCGTGTCGCGAATCACGATGCGCGGGGCGCTAAACCAACGTTCAGAATCGATGAGTTTGCGCACCCATAACACGCCCCGCGCGATCTTCGGCTCTCGGCCCAACTGAAAGAACACGTTGCAAACGCGCTCAGATTGTGTGCGTTCGCGCACCGCCTGCGCGACGCGATGACACCGGTCTTCACCACGATCCGGTGGGTGCCCCGCACGACCCGCATCTCCTCCCGCGGTTCCCCTCCCCCTCTGCGGGTGCCTCACAAACCTCGCCACCCCGACCGCCCCGTTTGACCGATTCAACGACCGGGCCCGCCCGGGCCGCGGCACCGGTCAACAATCAGCCTCGATTCGCGCGCACGCCATGACGTCTTCACCCAACGTTCACAATCAGGCCGCACCCACACCCAAGCGGGTCTCGGTCGTCGTGCCGTTGCTCAACGAGGAGGAGAACGTCGCCGCGCTGTGGGACGAACTCCGTGAGGTGGCAGCCGACTGGCCCTTCGAGGCCGAATTCCTGTTCATCGACGACGGCTCGACCGACCGCACCCTCGAGCGGCTCGCCGACCACACCAGCGGCGACCCCCGCGTCACGATCGTCTCGTTCGCCCGCCGGTTCGGGCAGACCGCCGCGATGGCCGCCGGGTTCGCCCGCGCGACGGGCGAGGTCGTGGTCCCCATGGACGCCGACCTTCAGAACGACCCGCGCGACATCCCCATGCTCGTCGCCGCCCTGGACGAAGCCCCGGGCTTTGACGTCGTGTCGGGCTGGCGCAAGAACCGACAGGACGGGTTCGTGCTCCGCCGCCTGCCGAGCATCCTCGCCAACAAGCTCATCTGCCGGCTGACCTGGCTGCAACTGCACGACCTCGGCTGCTCCCTCAAGGCCTACCGCCGCGAGGTGCTCGAGGGACTCACCCTGTACGGCGAGATGCACCGCTTCCTCCCCGCGATCTGCCAGTGGAACGGCGGCCGGATCACCGAGCGCGTCGTCAACCACCGCCCGCGCACCGCCGGCACCAGCAAGTACAACCTCAAGCGCACCTTCAAGGTCCTGCTCGACCTGGTCACGGTCAAGTTCCTGGGCGACTACCTCACCAAGCCGCTGTACTTCTTCGGCAAGCTCGGCGCGGTCATCATGCTCTGCTCCTTCGCCGTGCTCACCTTCGCGGTCCTGCAGAAGTTCGCGATCTTTCATCCCGAGCCCGGGCTGCCCCTGAACCGCAACATCCTCGTGCACGGGTCCATGATGCTCTTCATGCTCTCGTTCATGATGATCCTGATGGGTGTGCTCGCCGAACTGCTCGTGCGCATCTACCACGAATCGCAGGGCAAGGCGCCCTACCGCATCCGCCGCGTGATCGGAGGCGACGGCAGCGCGAACGGTGACCGCTGATGCCATCGCCCATCGCCCACGCCTCGCTCGCACTCCTCGCGACCCCCGCGCTCGATCGCCGCGCGACGCTCAGGCTCTGGGCCCTCGTGGCCGCCTTCCTGCTCCTCCCCGATGCGGACATCGCCGTCGGGCTGATCGCTTCCGGCGACGGCTTCGCGAGCCACGGCTCGTGGTCGCACTCGTTCCTGCTCGCGCCGATCGCCGGCGTCGCGTTCGCGCTCATTGTGCGCCGGATCGCGGACATCCCCGCGAAACGTGCGTTCTTTGCGGGCACCGCGCTCTACGCCTCGCACGTGGCGCTCGATGCCCTCACCCTCGGCCGCGGCGTCGGCATGCTCTGGCCCATCGTCCCCGAACGCATCGAGAGCCCGATCCACATCTTCTCAGGCGTCCGCCACAGCGAGCCGGGCAATATCGCCGCCCATCTGCGCACAATCGCCGAAGAATCCGTCTTCGCGCTGTGGGTCGCGCTCATCGCGCTGGTGCTCGGAGCGCTCCGCAAGGCGCCGATCACGCGCGGGGAGCCTGCCCCGTGACGCTCGCCTGCACCCGTCTCGACGCCCACGTGCACCTGCACCCCCGGTTCGATGCCGGCGCGTTCCTCGACCACGCCGCGCAGAACGCGCGCGGCAACGCCGTCCTCTGCTTCACCGAGTCCGCCGGGGTCCACAGGTTCGACGAGCTCTGCTGCATCGGATCCGTCGGCGGCTGGATGATCCAACCCACCGACGAGTCAGAGTCCGCCATCGCTGCCCGCGACGCCACCTCGATCGTCCTCATCGCGGGCCGACAGGTCATCACCGCCGAGCGCCTCGAGGTGCTCGCCCTCGCGACCGCCGCCGACATCGCGGACGGCCAGCCCCTCGACGCGACGATCGATGCCGCCCTGTCGGCACGCGCGATCCCCGTCCTGCCCTGGGCCTTCGGAAAGTGGTGGGGGGCGCGCGGCACGCTGGTCGAATCGTGCATCAACAGCCGCGCTGACATCCTCGTCGCGGACCAGGCGGGCCGCCCGGCCGGCTCGCCCACGCCGCGCCTGCTCACGCTCGCCCGCCACCGCGGGCTCATCGACCTCCCCGGGTCTGATCCCCTCAACCTCCCGCACCACATCGCCCGCCCCGCGTCGTACGGGTGCACCCTCACCGACGGCGGGTCAGACACGTTCGACATCGACGAACGTACGCCCGCCGCGGATCTGCGCGCCACAATCGCGCGGTTGACCAACTCGCCCCCCAAACGCGGCACACGCGTCGCGCCCATCGCGTTCGTGCGTGACCAACTCGCCCTGCGCCTCGCGAAGCAATCGGGGGGCACGCCGTGATCGAGCCCACCGTCCGCCCACTCGCCGACCTCGCGCAGCGCGACCACGACGTCATCGTCATCGGCGGCGGCATCCACGGGTGCCTCGCCGCCCTCGACGCTTCGCGCCGCGGGCTCCGCGTCGCGCTCATCGAACGCGACGACCTCGGCGGCTCGACGAGCTGGGCGTCCCACCGCATCCTCCACGGCGGGCTGCGTTACCTCCAATCGCTGGACTTCGCTCGCGCCCGCGCCTCGATCGCCGAACGCCGGTGGTATCTGCGCACCTTCCCGGATCTCACCGAGCCCCTCCGATGCACGCTCCCCCTCTACGGCGACGGGCTCCGCCGGCCGCTCCCGTTCCGCGCAGCGCTCACCGCGAACGCGATCATCGGAGCGCGTCGAAACGCAGGCGTTCCCCGGGCGAACAAACTCCCAATCGGCACGGTCGCGCGCCCGTCCGACGACGTCAACCCCCACGCGCGCCGTGACGGGCTCCTCGGTTTCGGCGTCTGGCACGACGGGCTCATCCGCTCGCACGCGCGCCTGACGATGGAGACCGTCCGCTGGATCGCGCACCTCGGCGGCATGGTCGCCCGAGACGCCCGGGCGGTCTCCCTCCGCACCTCCCGGGGCGGTGTCACGGGCGTTGTCGCGTGCGATCCAGCCACCGGCATTGAGCACGCGCTGAAGTCGGCTGTCGTGATCAACGCCGCGGGCCCATGGTGCCACGAACTCGCGTCGGCGTTCGACCCGGCGGGCACGGGCGCCAGCTCCCCGCGATCGATCGCGTTCAATCTGCTGTTGGACCGGCCCGCCCCGAACGGCGCGCAGGCCGTCAGCACCCCGGGCCCGGACGGGCACACCTACTTCCTCGTCCCCCGCCACGGCATGATGATGGCGGGGACGACCCACGCCGAGGGAGACGCAGGTCCATCGCCCGCGCACGTGCGCGCGATGCTGGACGGTCTGAACCGGGCAGCGCCAAGCCTCGAACTCTCGGCCGACGACGTCCTCCGTGTTGATTCCGGCGTCCTTCGATCGATCCCCAACGACCCGGCGGAGCCCGCGGACCGCGCGGTCATCGTGGACCACGCCCGCGCCGGCGGTCCCGCGGGGCTCGTCTCGCTCTCGGGCGTGAAGTACACGACCGCGCGCGCCGACGCCGCGTCCGCCGTCGCGTTCGCGGTCGGTCGGCGCCGCCTCGTCCACCGCGACCGCCCACCCGCGGATGCCTTGACGCGGGACCTGAATCTCACCGACCCCGCGTGGGCGCGCCGGGCGGATTGGGATGCCGCGGCGCTCCGAGCGCTTGCCGAGCGCGAGGGCGTCCGCACCCTCGCCGATCTGATGTTTCGGCGGACCGAGTGGGGGCAGGACCCGCGCGGGCTTGAGGCCCTGGGCGAGCGTGTCGGGCGGGCGCTGGGGTGGGAAACCACCCGGATCGGGCAAGACCTTTCCGATCTCGTGCAAGCCGGCCCGCCCGCGGGCCCGATGAGCGATCCGGAGCCATCCGCCGAGGAGCCCGCGACCCCGTGACGCCGACCCCCGCCAACCCGCTGCGCGTGCTCGTGCTCGCGCCCCATGCCTTCTATATCGATCGGGGAACGCCGATCGACGTGGACATCCTCGTCCGCGCGATCACGGCCCGCGGGCACGCGGTGGATCTGCTGGTGTACGACGAGGGCGCGGAGCGGGATTACGACGGGCTGACCATCCACCGCGCCCGCGCGCCGAGGTTCCTCGGGCACATCGGCCCGGGGTTCAGCGCGAAGAAGCTCATCGCGGATTGGTTCATGTTCTGGCGCGCGATCGGGCTCGTGCGCCGAAACCGGTACGACCTCGTCCATGCGGGCGAGGAGTCCGTCTTCATGGCGATGCTGCTCAAGCTGGTGTTCGGCGTGCCGTACGCGTACGACCTGGACTCCTCGATCGCCCAGCAGATGGTCGAGAAGATGGGGTGGCTCCGGCCCATCGCGCCGATCTTCAACTGGTTCGAGGCTCGCGCGATCAGGGGGGCGATCGCCTGCTCGCCCGTGTGCAACGCGCTGGGGGACCTCTGCCGGCAGCGCGGCGCGAAGCACGTCGAGGTGCTCCACGACATCTCGCAGATCGACCCGGACGCCGCGCACGAGCCCGCGGGCGTGCGGGACGAGCACAAGATCTTCGACCCGATCTTCATGTACGTCGGCAATCTGGAGACCTACCAGGGTGTCGATCTGCTACTCGAAGGATTCGCCCACGCGCGCGCAGACGGGACGAAGGCGCACGTGGTCATCGCCGGCGGGTCGGACGCGCACATCGAGAAGTACGAGGCCAAGGCCGCCGCCCTGAACGTCCAGCACCACGTCACGTTTCTCGGTCGCTGGCCCGTGGACAAGCTCGGGTCCCTCTTGGCCGAGGCGGACGTGCTCGTGGCGCCGCGAACGAAGGGCATCAACACGCCTCAGAAGATCTTTCCCTATATGCACTCGGGCAAGCCCGTGCTGCTGACGAAGCTGCCCACGCACACGCAACTGCTCGAGGGCGACGAGGCGTTCCTCGCCGAGGCGACACCCGAAGCGTTCGGCCGCGCCATCACCGATCTCGCGACGAACGAGCACGTCCGGGCGGCGTTGGGGCGCCAGGGGCGTGCGTTTGTCGAGCAGAATCACACCTACCCCGCGCACCAGCGCCGGGTGGACCGCCTCTATCAACACATCGGCGAGCAGCTCGCCGTGAACACCAAGCCCGCGCCCGCGGGGGAGCACGCACGATGAAGATCCTGGTCACCGGGGCCACCGGGTTCACGGGCAGCGGTCTGGTCCGCCGCCTCCTCGCAGACGGGCACGACGTCGTCGGGCTCGACAACCAGAAGGGCCTGTTCTGGGACGAGCTCGCCGGGCTCGGCGCGGACCTGCGGATCGGCTCCGTCACCGACGCGAAGGCGGTGGGGGAGGCGACCGAGGGGTGCGAGATCGTCCACCACCTCGCCGCGGCGTTCCGCCAGCTCGACGTCCCCGACTCGCACTACGACGACGTGAACGTCGAGGGCACGCGTGTCGTCTGCCAGGCGGCGCTCGACCATGGCGTGCGGCGCGTCATGTATTGCTCCACCCAGGGCGTGCACGGGCACATCGAGCACCCGCCCGGCGACGAGGACTCGCCGATCGCACCCGCGGACCACTACCAGCTCACCAAGTACAAGGGCGAGGAGGTCGTGCAGGAGTTCATCAGGGACAAGGGCCTGAGCGCCGTGATCGTGCGCCCGACGGCGATCTACGGCCCGGGCGACCCGGCGCGGTTCCTGCACCTCTACAAGCTCGCCAAGCGTGGTACCTTCCACATGTTCGGGCGCGGCAAGACGTATTACCACCCCGTCTACATCGACAACCTCGTGGACTGTTTCCTCCTCGCCGTTGAGAAGGGGCCCGACGGGCGCGCGTACCTCGGGGCGGACGAGGAGTACGTCGCGATCGAGGAACTCGTGAAGCGCGTGGGCAAGTCGATCGGCGTGGACGTCAAGGTCCGTCACTGGCCGTTTGCGCCGCTGTATGTCGCGGCGTGCGTGTGCGAGGCGGTCTGCAAGCCGCTGAAGATCTCCCCGCCGCTGTTCCGTCGCCGCGTGGACTGGTTCCGCCAGGTCCGTGCCTTCTCGATCGACCGGGCCCGCGAGGAGCTGGGCTACGACCCCAAGGTCGGTCTGGATGAGGGCCTCAAGCGGACCGGCGTGTGGTACAAGGAGAACGGCTACCTCTAGCGCGGCACTCTGGAGCGGATGGCTTCCGGCCCTCTGAGATTGAAGAGTCACCAACACCATGTGCGGCATCGCCGGGTTTATCACGACATCGCCCCTCGACGAGCGCACGCTCGAGGAGGTCGGCGCGTCGATCGCCCACCGCGGTCCGGACGACGCGGGGGTCTGGCGTGCGCGGACTGATCAGGCCCACGTCGCGCTCGTTCACCGCCGACTCTCCATCATCGGGCTCGACGATGGGCACCAACCCATGTCGAGCGCCGACGGACGGCTGACTGTCGTCTACAACGGCGAGCTCTACAACTTCCCCGAGTTGCGGGCCGAGCTCGAGTCGAACGGCGTCACGTTCCGGACCCGCTGCGACACCGAAGCGCTCCTGCACCTCTACGAACGCCACGGCCCGGACATGGTCCACCACCTCCGCGGCATGTTCGCCTTCGCGATCTGGGACGAACGCGAGCAAAGCCTGTTTTGTGCGCGCGACCACCTCGGGCAGAAGCCGTTCTTCTTTGTGCACGACGGCAGGACATTCGCTTTCGCCAGCGAGATCAAGGGCCTGCTCGCGTCGGGCATCGTCGAGCCGCGCGTGGACATGGACTGCCTCTGGCACCACACGGGGCTGCGGTTCTGCCCGGGTGACACGACGCTCTTTGCCGGCGTTCGCAAGCTCGGACCCGCGCATCGGGCGACCTTCGACGCGCGCACCGGCGAGCTGTCCATCGACCGCTACTGGTCGCTGGACTACCGCGAGAAGGAGTCGTGGTCGTTCGACGAGACGCTCGACCGGTTGGAGACGCTGCTCGACAATTCCGTGTACGCGCACCTGCTGGCGGACGTGCCCACGGGGAGCTTTCTGTCGGGCGGGATCGATTCGTCCACAGTCGCGGCGCTCGCGGTGCGGCACACCGGCGCCGGGTGGCCGACGTTCTCGATCGGCGTGGGGGACCCGGATTACTCCGAGCTGCCCGCGGCACGCCTCGCCGCGGAGACGATCGGCACCGATCATCACGAGCGATCGGTGCACCCTGAGCTGTTTCTCATGCTCCCCGACGTGCTCTGGCACCTCGAAGAGCCGGGCGACCCGCACGCGATGGGGATCTGGTTGCTCTCGCAGACCGCGCGTCCGCACGTGAAGGTCGCGCTCGGGGGCGACGGCGGTGACGAGGCGTTCGGCGGGTACACCCGCTTCGCCCGCTCGCGCCTGCTCGACGCGTATTCCGCGATCCCCCGGTTCCTACGCACCGCCGTGTGCGCTCCGATCATCGGCATGCTCCCGGAGGGGTTCAGCTATTACACGCTCGCGGGCAAAGCCAAGTGGGCACACGAGATGTCGCTCCGATCCGGCGCGTCGCGGCAGGCGCTCTCGCTCACGTACTTCCGGTTCACGGAGGCGGAGCGACGGCCGCGAACCCGGACACGGAACGGTTCATCGCGGAGGTGCACAACGCGGACGTCTGCACGACCGAGCTCGACCGGCTGATGTACACCGAGCAGATGACGCGGATGCCCGAGCACGATCTGCGGATCGCCGACCGGATGTCGATGGCGCACGCGCTCGAGCTGCGTGCGCCGATCATGGACCGCGAGGTCTGCCAGTTCGCCGCCCGCATCCCCGCGGCGTACAAGATCCAGCCTGGCAAGCTCAAAATGGTCCTCCGCGAGCTGTGCCGGCGGTTCTACCCCGACGAGTTCGTGGACCGAAAGAAGTACGGCTTCGGGTTCCCCATGGCGCGGTGGTACGCGGGCGAGCTCGCGCCGTTCGTGCAGGCGATCATCGACGAGGGCGAGATCTTCGAGACCGGGCTGTTGCGGCGCGAGCGGGCCCAAGAGATCTTCGACGAGCATCGCGCTCGCAAGACCGATCACAATTTCAAGATCTGGAACCTCATCAACCTCGAGGTCTGGCACCGGCTGTTCGTCTCGGGTCAGACGCGCGAGGACGTCCGCGCGTGGCTCGCCGATCGCCTCGGGAAGGCGGATGTCTCGGCATCACCGGCCGCGGGGGTGGCGTGATGGGGGCGCTTTTCGGCATCATCGGTGCCGGCTCGCACGCCCAGATGGAGGCGATGGGCGCCCGGCTCGCCCATCGCGGCGGGCGCATCGCGATCGAGCCCGTCGGCGACCATGCCTGGCTTGGCGTTGTCGCGCATGACACGAAATCGCGTCTCAGCGTCGCAGGCGGCGTCGGCATCGCGTGCGACGCGACCCTCTACGACCACTCAGACCCCGCGACCACGTTCGCGACAGCGTTCGGGCAAGGGCCCGAAGCCCTCGAAGCGATCGATGGTGACTTCGCCGTGGCGCACGTTGATTCCACGGCGGGCACGCTCACGCTGGCCCGCGACTTCTTCGGTTCACGCCCGCTCTACACGGCGGCGTTGCCCGGGGGCGGGCTCGCCTTCACGAGCGAGTACAAGGCACTGCTCGCGATCGAGGGTGTCGAGGCGAGCCCCGATCGGCAGATGCTCCGCCGGCTTCAGCACGGCAAACGCCTGCCGCCCGGCTCGACGCTGCTTTCGAGCGTCCACGAAGTCATGCCGGGCGGCGTCTCCAGATGGGACTGCGGGCACGGTCTCGAACGCACGTTCACATTCGCGCCGCTCGAGCCCACCGGGGCCGTCACGGATGCCGATCGGGCGTGCGAGCTGATCCGTGCGCGGTTCGAGGCCGCTGCCCGCCGGCGAGCCGAGGGCGAGGGGCCGCTCGGGCTGGCGCTCTCGGGCGGGATCGATTCGATCGCGCTGGCGTTCCTCTTCCGACGCCTCTGGCCCGACCGGACGATCCACACGTTCACCGCGGGCTCGCACGAGCAGGATCACGAGATCGTCACCGCCCGGCGCGTCGCGGACGCCATCGACGCGGAGCACCACGAGATCATCACGCCCGCGTCCATGCTCGCGAGTGGCATGCCCGAACTCATCTGGCACATGGAAGACCCGTTCAGCCGGTCCGAAGCGTTCCAGCTCTACGAGATCGGGCGAGCCGCGTCGGCGGCGGGTCTCCGCTCGCTGCACCATGCACAGGGCGCGGACGGGATGTTCGCCGGCATGCCGAAGTACGGCCTGCTCGCGCTGATGAACAAGTACCCCATCCTGCGCCCATCGCTCGAGGAGTTCTGGCACTTCACGCAGATGGGTGCCCCGCCGCGCCGACTGCTCGCGAGGCTCGGCGTCTGGGCGAAGTTCCGCGGGTCCGTCCCGCCCGTGCCCGGGGTCATCGGGACGAGCGTGCCGGCCCCGAGCCCGCTCGCGGCCGCCGGCCCGCAGTTCATCAACCGCGTCACCTGCGGCGGGTTTCAGCTCGGCGTCTGTCAGGACCTCCACAAGTTTGAGCGTCCCTGGGCGGCGTTTGGGGTTGAGGCACGGACGCCGAACCACGACCTCGGGTATGTCCGTGCCGCGTTCACGATCGACGATGCGCTCAAGATCCGGGACGGGCAGCAGAAGTGGATCTTCCGCCGCGCGATGGAGCCGTGGGTGCCCGCCGAGTTCCGCGACATACCCAAGTTCCCCCAGCGGATGGAGGCGAACCTCGCGCTCGCCGACGCGCTGGACGCGATCGCCGACGAGATGCTCTCGCCCGAGGCGGTCCGCGAGCGCGGTATCTTCGAGCCCGATTCCATCCAGCGGCTCCGCCGATCGGACCGATCCAAGCCGTACTCCCACGAGGGCGGCATGCGGCTGTGGACCGCGATCATGACCGAGCTCTGGGCCCGCGCGTTCGTTGACCGCCGCGGCGAGGAGGCGACCCGTGGCTGAAGTCCGCGACAGCGTCCAGGATCAGTCCAGATCCGCGCTCGCGCGCTACGCCGACGTCGTCGTCGGGAGGCACGGCCTCGCGCCGCTCGCGCGGTATGAGTTGGTCAACGCCATCGCCAAGAACCGCCCCGGTGCGCTCGGGCTCGTTCTCCGCAAGAGGCTCATGGGCGGGATGCTCTACGCCGGCGGAGGCGGGGCCGTGCTCGGCGAGGGGCTCACGCTGCGGCACCCGAACCGGATCGCGATCGGTGAGCGGTTCGCGATCGATCAGCAAGGGGTGCTCGACGCGCGCGCGGATCTGGTCGTCGCCATCCACATCGGCGACGATGTCCTCTGCTCGCGCAATGTCTCGCTCATCTGCAAGGGCGGCAAGATCGAGCTCGCGGACCGCGCCCAGCTCGGCATGCACACCGTCATCATGAGCCAGCCCGGCGGGACGGTCCGCGTCGGTGAGGCGGTTGCCGTCGCGCCCTTCTGCTCGATCGGCGGGGCGACCTACCACGCCGACGACCTGGACAAGCCCATCTCCGAGCAGGGGCACGACTTCAAGGGCGGCGTCATCATCGGCGACCACGCGCTCATCTACGCCCGCGCCACGATCATCGACGGCGTCACGATCGGGAAGGGGGCCATCGTGGCCGCGGGCGCGGTGGTGAACAAGGACGTGCCCGACTACGCGATCGCCGGGGGCATCCCCGCGAAGATCATCGGCTCGCGCAAGGGCGGCGACGCGTGAGTGAAGAAACGACCCAGCCAATCACCGACGCCCCCGTCGCGGACCCGTACCACCCGGACGCGACCGACGCGGCGGCAGCGCCACCCAGGAAGCTCTGGCAGCGGGCGCTGGGGTGGTCCAAGTGGGTCGTGTCGGCGGCGCTTATCGCATGGATCCTGACGCGGACGGACCTCGCCGCGATCGGTGAGGCGCTCAAAGGCGTCGATCCGCGATTCATCGCGGGCGCGTTCCTGCTCATCCCGCTCGGGTTGCTGATCGGCGCCGTCCGCTGGCGCTGGCTGCTCGCGGCGAACGGCGTCAGCGCGTCGATCCCGTTCCTGATGGGCTCCGGGTGCGTCGCGTCGTTTGTGCGGCTGTTCCTGCCGTCCACGATCGGGGGCGACGCCGTCCGCGTGTATGACTCGTGGCGCGCGGGCGCGAGCAAGTCGCTCGCGTTCGCGACGATCGGGGTGGACCGCCTGCTCGGCTTGTTTGCGCTGGCTCTGCTCGCGTCGGGCGCGATGGCGTTCAACCCGCACGTCGAGTCGATCCCGTACGCCCGGTGGCTCGCGTTCGCGGCGGTCGCGGGCCTGCTCGCCCTGAACGGGTGGATTTTCTTCGTCGGCCCGTGGGCACCCAAACCGGTGCTGGCGCTCTGGAGACTCGGCCCGGCGCCGCTCAGGCGTCCGTTCGAGAAGCTCTTCGGGGCCCTCGGGCAGTTCCGCGGCAAGCACGCCGCCCTGATCAAGGTGTTCGTGTTCTCGTTCGCGCTGCAACTCAATGTCGTGGCGTTTTACTGGCTGATCGCGCGGGGGCTGGGGCTCGAGATCACCTTCGGGCAGATGCTCGCCGCCGCCCCGATTGCGGTGTTTGTGATGCTCGTGCCGATCACCATTAACGGCATCGGTCTGCGCGAAGGGATCTGGATCGTGCTGCTCGGGGCCTACGGGTTTGAGGACGCCGACGCCGTCGCGTTGAGCTGGATCGAGCTCGGGCTCTTCGTCCTGTTCGGGCTGATGGGAGGCCTGGTCTATGCCGCACGGAAGTAACCCGATCGATCCGTCGCGCGACCCCGAGCGGGGCGGCACGCCGACGCGCGACATGCGCACCGGCACGTTCGCAGCGCTGCTGCTCGCGTTCTTCGCCGTGGCGCTCGGCGCGCGGCTCTTCCGCATCGACGCCGCCAGCTTCTGGAACGATGAGCTCTACTCCGTCGTCACCGCGACGGACATGAGCGGCACGAACCTCTCCAAACGCCTCGGGTACGTCCCCACCAAGATCGCCCTGCTCATCGACGGCGTGGATCTCGAGACCCTCGACGTGACCAGGCCCGAGACCTGGATCGACGCGGGCATCGACGAGACCGCGCTGCGTTGGCCCCACGCGCTGATCGGGGCGCTCACCATCCCGCTGCTCATGCTCTGCGGCCGGCGGGCGTTGGGGGACCGCGGGGCCGCGGCGCTGGGCGCGCTGCTCGCCGTCGCGCCCTGGCACGTCTACTGGTCGCAGGCAGCCCGGTTCTATGTGCTCCAGTTCCTGTTCTTCAACATGGCCCTGCTGCTGTGGATGGGCTCGGCCCGCGATCGGCGGCCGATCATGTACGCCCTCGCGATGGCGTGCGCGTTCCTCGGGTTCTGGTCGCAGCCGCAGGCGATGCTGGTCTTCGCCGTGATGGGGCTCGACTGGATCATCTCGTACGTGCGCAAGGACCCGATCAAGCTTGCGGCGTGGCAGTGGGTCGTCGGCGGGCTGAGCGTGATCGCGTGCGGCTCGCTCATGGGGCTCGATCTGACACAGCGGACCGAGCAGTGGTCGCACTTCGTGGGCGGGGCGCGTTGGCACACGCCGCAGGGCGTGTTCCTCGCGGTCGTCTACTTTGTCTGGCCGACGGTCGCCGCGTTCGGAGGGCTGGCGGGGTTGTGGCTGCTGAGTCGGCACCCGCGCGCCGGCTGGCCCCTCGCGATCGGCGCGGCGTTGCCCCCGTTGCTCTTCATCGCCGCCGCCCCGTTCGCGTTCATCGGGTCGCGGTACGCCTTCATCTGCCTTGGCGCGGCGCTGGCGATCGTCGGCGTCGGTGCCGCGCGGATCTTCGAGGACACGCGCAACAAGGTGGGCATCCTGCTCGCCGCGGCGCCGGGCATCACGCTCGTCGTCGCGCAGGTCGTGTCGCTCATGATCTACTTCCGATCGGGCGGCAACTTCCACGTGCCCATGCGCGATGTCGCGACGTACATCGCCCGGCACAACGAGGGCGGGCACCCGGTCTACGCCCACGAGGACGAGGTGATCCGGTACTACGCGCAGACGGCGAACGTGGCGTACCTGCCGTCCATGTACGAGTTCGGGGCCGACGAGATCGAGGCGCTGACCGAGCCCGCGTGGTTCGTCTTCGAAGTCTCGCACGAGGGGCGCGGCGACGTTCGATCGGAGCTCCCGGGCATGACGTTTGTGGACCGCTACACCCTGGTGCAGATCCATTCGTCCAAGGCGCTCGATCTGTACTGGTACGACCCGGCGGGCGCAACGCCCGCACCCGGCGCACCCTGAGCCGTCCCGGGCCTACTCGCGCCGAAAGAAAATCTCGGACAGGAACCGCGTCACGAGCTTCGCGGCGGTGAACGCGCTGGCGTGCTGCCCCTCCATCGGGCAGAGCTCGACCACGTCGAACCCGACGACATGGCACTTGTCGGCGACGCCGCGGAGGAGCTTGTCCACGTGCACCCAATGCAGCCCGCCCGGTTCGGGCGTGCCCGTCGCGGGGATGATCGAGGGGTCGAACGCGTCGAGGTCGATCGTCACGTAGACCTTCTTGCCGAGCTTGAGCAGCGTCCGCTCGATCCACGCGTCGTCGTGGGCGCGGAGGATCTCGTGGGCGAAGACGACGCGCGATTCGTCGATCGTCTCGGCTTCCTCGGGCGCGAGCGCGCGGATGCCGACCTGAACGATCGACGCGACCTCGCGGGCGCGGGCCATCACGCAGGCGTGGTTGTGGTCCGAGCCCTGGTACGACTCGCGGGTATCTCCGTGCGCGTCGATCTGCAGGACGGTGATGTCGTCGTGCCGTTCGGCGGCGGCGCGGATCGCGCCGATCGAGACCGAGTGCTCGCCGCCGAGCATCACGGGGAAGACGCCCGCGTCCAACTCGCGTCCGACGGCCTGCTGCACCATCTCGGCGAGCACCTCTGGCCCCTTGTCGCACAGGATCGGGTCGCGCGTCGCGATGCCGTGCTCGTGGATCTGCGTGCGTGTCTGGATGTCGTACCACTCGACGTACGCGGAGGCGTCGATGATCGCCGCGGGGCCCTTGTCGGCGCCCTTCACCCAGCTGCTCGTCCGGTCGTAGGGCACCGGGATGACCGCGATCTCGTCGCGTTCGGCGGTGAAGCCCTCGGGGCGATCCAGAAACACGGTGTTCATATGTCGTCCTCGTCGGATTCAAGGTAGGTGTAGCCGCTGAGACCGTCCTCGTAGAACCGCTGGAGCACCCGCGCCTCGCGGACCGTCATGCTCCCGGCACGCACGGCGCGCTCGCAGTCCCGCGACAGACGCTTTGCGAGCTCGCCCGCGTCGTGCTGCATGTAGCCGAGCACCTGCGCGACCGAATCGCCCTTGACGATCTCCTCGATCGCCCACGACCCGTCATCGATCCGCACGTGCACGGCGTGCGCGTCGCCCAGCAGGTTGTGCAAATCGCCCAGCACTTCCTGGTACGCCCCGACGAGGAACGCCCCGATGTAGTACGGCTCGTCCTTGGTGAGCGAGTGCAGCATGATCGACGCCTCGGGCTCGGTCTCGCCGATGTACCCGCCGATCTGCCCGTCCGAGTCGCACGTGATGTCCGCGATGATCACGCGCTCGGTCGGCGCCTCGTTCAGCCGATGGATCGGCACGATCGGGAAGAGCTGGTCGATCGCCCACGAGTCTGGCAACGACTGAAACAGGCTGAAGTTCCCGAAGTAGATCCCGCTGAGCAGGTCGTCGAGGGTCGCCAGGTCCTCCGGCGCTTCGCCCTCGGGCAGGTCGCGCACGACCGCCTGCACCTTCGTGCAGGTGGACCAGAACAGCCGCTCGGCGAGCGCCCGCTGCTCGAGCGTCAGGTACCCGAGCTTGAAGAGGCTCATCGCCGCGTCGCGCGCCTGCTCGGCGTCGTGGTAGCACTCGTCGTACTTGTCTACATCCACCGACTGGTACGCCGCGAACAGGTCGAGCAGCGGCTGCGGGGTGTCGTCGTCCTGGAGCTCGATGCTCTCCGCGCCCGCCAGCGCCTTCGGGCCCGACGACCCGAGGATGTCGAACACGAGCACGGACGAGTACGCGCTCATCGCGCGCCCGCACTCCGTGATGATGATCGGGTGTTCGATCTCCTCGCCCGTGCAGACCGCGCCCACGCGGTACACGATGTCGGACGCGTACTCCTCGAGGGTGTAGTTGATCGAGCTGGGGGATGACGACTGCACGCCCCGGTAATCGATCCCGAGCCCGCCGCCCACGTCGAGGTACTTCATCCCGGCGCCCGCGCGCACGAGCCCGACGTACACGTGCGCGAGCTCCGTGACAATCTCCTTGATCGCCCGGATGTCCTCCATCTGGCTGCCCGCGTGGCAGTGCAGCAGCTGCAGGCAGTCGAGCATCTCTTCAGATCGCAGCATCTCGACCATCTCGAGCGTCTCGGAAACGAACAGCCCGAACTTCGACTTCACCCCCGCGGACGTCGCCCACCTTCCCTCGCCGCGGGCGGCGAGCTTGACGCGCACCCCGATCTTCGGGCGCACGCCGTACTGCTTGGCGAACCGGATGATGTGCGTGACCTCGGTCAGCTTCTCGACGATCGGGATGATCGTGCGCCCCAGCTTGGTCGCGAGGATCACCGCCTCGATGTACTCGGCGTCCTTGAACCCGTTGCAGAGGATGAGCCGGTCGTCGGGCGTCATCGCCATCACGGCCAGAAGCTCGGGCTTGGACCCCACCTCGATGCCGCACCCGTGCGCGGCGCCGGCCTCTTCGATCTCCTCGACGACGTGCCGCTGTTGGTTCACCTTGATCGGGAAGACCGGGCGGTACGCGCCGTGGTAGGCGTTCTCCTCGATCGCCTTGTTGAACGCGCCGGCGAGCGCGCCGATCCGGTGATCGAGGATGTCGGCGAACCGGAGCAGCACCGGCGTGCTGATCCCGCGCTCCGCCAGCCCCTGGACGATCTCGAGCACGTCCACGCCCGCCGAGCCCTCAACGGTGCCGGCGCCGGCGACGATGGTTCCCCGGTCCGAGACGCCGAAGTACCCGTTCGCCCAGTCGGCGACGCGGTAGAACGACCCCCCATCGAACGCGTCGGCGTGGGTCTCGGGCAGGTCGGTTGAGTGGTCGGCGGTCGTCATGGCGGGGGCTCCGGCTCGCCGAGCCCGGGCGTTCGCCCTAGGCTCATGGTCCGCCTTGGTTTGCAACGGAGATCGTATCCATGCCCATCCGCGAGTTCATGCGCGAGCACTTCCGCCACTTCAACGCCGCCGCGACGGTCGATGCCGCCCAGGCGTACGCCGACCACATCGACGCGGGCGGGATGATGATGGTGACCCTCGCCGGCGCCATGTCCACCGCCGAGCTCGGGCGGTCGCTCGCCGAGATGATCCGCCAGGGCAAGGTCCACGCCATCACGTGCACCGGGGCGAACCTCGAGGAGGACGTCTTCAACCTCGTCGCCCACGACCACTACGTCCGCATCCCCAACTACCGCGACCTCACGCCAGACGACGAGCAGGCCCTGCTCGAGCGCCACCTCAACCGCGTGACGGACACGTGCATCCCCGAGGAGGAGGCGATCCGACGCATCGAGCGCGAGGTGCTCGAGCTCTGGAAGGCCGCCGACGAGTCGGGCGCCCCCCGGTTCCCGCACGAGTTCCTGTGCGAGCTGCTGCTGTCGGGCACGCTCGAGAAGAGCTACCAGGCGGACCCGAAGAACTCGTGGCTGCTCGCGGCGGCCCAGAAGAACCTACCGATCTATGTCCCCGGGTGGGAGGACTCGACGCTGGGCAACATCATCGCCGCCCGCGCCACCGACGGCACGCTGAGCTCGACCAGCTGCGTCAAGTCCGGGCTCGAGTACATGCGCCACCTCGCCGAGTGGTACTCCGAGACGGCGCCCCGGTCGTCCGTCGGCTTCTTCCAGATCGGCGGCGGGATCGCGGGCGATTTCCCGATCTGCGCCGTACCCATGATCCGCCAGGATCTCGAACGCGACGTGCCGCTGTGGGGCTATTTCTGCCAGATCTCCGACTCGACGACGAGCTACGGCTCCTACTCGGGCGCCGTGCCCAACGAGAAGATCACGTGGGAGAAGGTCGCCAAGGACACGCCCAAGTTCGTCATCGAGTCGGACGCGACCATCGTCGCACCGCTCATGTTCGCGTACGTCCTCGGGTGGTGATCCCGCGCAGCTGACCCGGCTTCGGGTCGGTGCGTCAGTGTCACACCGGCCGGCGGACCCGTCAGGGGCACGACATTTTCTCCACGATCCGCGGCAGCACCTCGCCCGACTTGGCGCGCACGGACCACGTGACCCGATCCGAGATATCCGTCGGCTCCGGGTTGATCTCGACGGTGGGGGCGCCCCGGGCGGTCGCGGCGAGCACGAACCCCGCCGCCGGCCAGACCACGCTCGACGTCCCGATCGACAGGAACAGATCGCACGAATCGAGCGCGCGCTCCGCGGCGTCCAGGGCCTCGGTCGGCAACGCCTCCCCGAACCAGACCACGCACGGCCGCGCGATCGCGCCCGGTTCGAACGGCGACGCCGGCGGGAACGCGCCCATCGCCTCGGGCCCCGGCTCGAACTCTTGCCCCGTCGCGCAGCAGCGCCAGCGCGCGACCGACCCGTGCAGCTCGACGACGTTGGACGACCCCGCCCGCGCGTGCAGCCCGTCCACGTTCTGCGTCAGCAGCGTGAACGACCCGCCCCGGGCGCCGACCCGGCGCTCGATCTCCGCCAGCGCCAGGTGCCCGGGGTTGGGCTCGGCGGCCAGGCATCCGAGCCGACGGTGGTCGTACCAACGTGTCACGGTCTCGGGGTCCGCCGCGAACGCTTCGGGCGTGGCGAGCTCGGTTGGGTTGTATTGCGCCCACAGGCCCGTTTGGGCTTCGCGAAAGGTTGGCACGCCGGACTCGGCCGAGGTGCCAGCGCCAGTCAGTACCACCACGTGGCGCGCCGTTTTGAGCTGGTGGATCAGGGCGGCGGG
>JAUHXM010000143.1 GCA_030426605.1 Phycisphaerae bacterium
TGCCGTAGAAGGCGAGCGAGATCACGAACATGCGGATGATCGGGTCAGTGCGGATCTTGTCCCAGGCGCCGTTCAGCGTCATCAGGCCGTTGATCATGCCACCCCAGCTCGGCAACCACAGCATGATCGAGAAGACCATGCCCAGCGTGCTGGCCCACTCGGGCAGCGCTGTCCAGTGCAGGTGGTGGGGGCCCGCCCAGATGTAGATGAAGACGAGCGACCAGAAGTGGATGATCGACAGGCGGTAGCTGAACACCGGGCGTTCAGCAGCCTTGGGCAGGTAGTAGTACATGAGCCCGAGGAACGGCGTGGTCAGGAAGAACGCCACCGCGTTGTGCCCATACCACCACTGCATCAGCGCGTCCTGCACGCCGGCGTAAACGGGGTAGGACTTCATCACGAACTCGAGCGATGGCATCTCGCCCGTGTTCACCCAGTGCACGATGCCAGCGGGCACCCAGATGTTGTTGAAGATGTGGAGTACCGCGACCGTCACGATCGTCGCGATGTAGAACCAGAGCGCGACGTACAGGTGACGCTCCCGGCGCTTAAACAGCGTCCCGAAGAAGTTGATCGCGAAGATGACCCAGACGACGGTGATCGCGAGATCGATCGGCCACTCGAGCTCGGCGTACTCCTTGCCCTGGGTGATCCCGAGCGGGAGGGTGACCGCCGCCGACACGATGATGAGTTGCCATCCCCAGAAGTGGAGGAAGCTCAGCAGCCCTGAGTACATGCGGGCTTTGCAGAGGCGCTGCGTGGAGTAGTAGATCGCGGCGAACACCGCGTTGCCCGCGAACGCGAAGATCGCCGCGTTCGTGTGCAGTGGGCGCAGCCGCCCGAAGCTCAGCTCGCCCTCGGGCAGCCAATCGAACCCGGTCGCGGCCTTCAGCGCCGGGACGGTGTCCGGCGCCGCCATCAGCAAGGCGATGATCACGCCTACGAGGAACGCGACGATACCCCAGATGAGCGTCGCGAGCGCAAACTTGCGGACGATCGCGTCGTCGTAGCGAAAGGAGTCGAGCGTGGGATCGGGCGTTGGCTTCGGTTGATCGCGCTCGATTGGTGCCGCGTTTTCCATGCCGGCGGTCTCCTGGGTTGAGCCGGGTAGATAAACGACCATCGGGTCGGGATGTCAGCATATGATCGGTACCTCGAATGGTCAACAGCAGCAGAACGAGAGAATCAAGATCCAGAAGCCCGTAGATGCTGTACAATTCCTGTCAAACGAGAATATCGTCGAATTCTTGACTAATAAGTCGGGTAGTCGTATATTCACATCGGAAGGGACCCAGCTTGCTCTCACAAGGGACCGGAAACGCGGCCTGCGCTTTGGCCTATCTCGCCGCCATCGGTGGAGGGCCGGCCCTCGTCAAGGACATCGCGCAGGCGTGTGAGGTGCCCGCTCCTTACCTTGCGAAGACCATCCACCTCCTCTCGAGAGCCGGGGTGGTCGCGACCCAACGCGGCATCGGCGGGGGGGTCCGGCTCATCCGGGACGCTGAGACGGTCACCCTCTTCGAGCTGTGCGAGATGCTGGGCGATCCCGCGATTCTGCCCCGGTGCATCCTGGGGGCCGCGGAATGCTCCGACGCCCGTGCCTGCCCGGCGCACGCGTTCAACGTGGCGCAGCGTGAGCAGCGTCTCGCGTTTCTCCGAGAGATGACCGTCGCCAAGATCGCCGCATTCGAGACCAGGGGGCGATGGGCTTCTGTGCTCGCGGCGGCCGACCGCGGCGGCTGACGGGACGGGGTTCCGCGGGCGATTTTGGTTTCGACCCATCCCGATCCCGCCCGGGCCCCGTACGCTACGGCGGGGGCACGGCGCGTGAGGGTCTGATGCAGCGACGCGGAAATGTTGGGGTTTGGATCGCGGTCCTCGTGGTCGTCGCGGCGGCTGCGGGGCTCGCGATCGTTGCGGCCGGGCGGCGCGGGCACTCCGCGCCTGCGACCATGCCGAGCGGCGTTGCGGCCGCGGTGCCCGTCGAGGTCGCGCCAGTCGAGGTCGGTCCGATCGCCCGCCGACGGACGTTCAGCGGGTCGCTCGAAGCAACCGCCCAGGTCATGGTCGCGCCGAAAGTCGGCGGGCGGATCGTCACGATCTCGCTCGACCTCGCGGATCCTGTCACCCGCGGGCAGGTCGTCGCGACGCTGGACCGCGACGAGCCCGAGCAGTTGGTGGCACAGGCCGAGGCCGATCTCGCGGTCGCCCGAGCCGGCGTGACGCAAGCGGAGAGCGCCGCGGCGATCGCCGAGCGTGAGTACGAACGCGTCACGGAACTGCACGGGCAGTCGATCGTGTCGGATTCTGAGCTTGACGCCGCGCGTGCGTCTCACCTGTCCAACCGAGCGGCGGTCGCCGTCGCAAGCGCACGCGTCGAGCGCGCCGAGGCGGCGCTCCGGTCGGCGCGCATCCGGCTCGAGGACGCGACGGTCCGCGCCGATTGGCAATCGGGGGACGAGACACGGGTCGTGTCCCAACGCTTCGCCGAGGAAGGCGACACCGTCGCCGCGGGGGACCCGATCATCAGCGTGATCGAGCTGGACCCGATCGAGGCGGTGATCTATGTCGCCGAGTCGGATTACGCCAAACTCGCACCGGGGCAGCCCGTCACGCTCACAACGGACGCTCACCGCGGTCGCAGGTGGGAGGGCGTTGTGGCGCGCGTGGCGCCCGTCTTCCGATCGGGGACGCGCCAAGCCCGCGTCGAGCTGAGCGTGCCGAACCCCGAGGCCACCCTCAAGCCCGGCATGTTCGTGCGCGTGGACACGACCCTCGAGCGGGTCGCCGAGGCGGTCATCATCCCAGAGCGGGCACTCACGACCCGCAACGGGCAGCCCGTCGTGTTCGTTGTGTCGGACGACGGGTCATCCGTTCGGATGATCGAGGTCGAGATCGGCATCCGCGACAACGACCGCGTGCAGATCCTGTCGGGCGATGTGCGCGGGCGCGTCGTGACGCTCGGACAGCAACTGCTTGGGGACGGGTCGGCCATCAGCGTCCACTCGGCCCGCGGGGAGGGCGGATGAACCTGCCGCGTGCGAGCGTTCGGCGCCCCGTCTTCACGACCATGGTCACCCTGATCGTGGTCGTGTTCGGCATCTTCTCGCTCGGGCGGCTGCGCATCGATTTGCTGCCGGAGGTTGAGACGGCGACGCTGACGGTGTCGGCGAACTACGAGGGCGCGAGCCCCGAGGTGATGGAGCGTCTGGTCACGCAGACGATGGAGGAGGTGCTCGCAACGGTGCCGGGCGTCGAGCTGCTGACGTCCGAGTCCGCCGAAGGCAGCACGCGGGTGCGGGTGCGGTTCGTGTGGGGGACGGACGTGGACGCCGCGTCAACTGAGGTCCGCGCCCGGCTCGAGGCGGAGCTCGACGAGTTCCCAGAGGACATGGGGCGCATCCAGGTGCGCCAGTTCGACGTCAACAGTTTCCCCGTTGTCATCCTGGGGATCTCCAGTGCGCTCGATCCGGTCGAACTGACGACACTGATCGACGAGCAGGTGCGGTATCGGTTTGCGCGTGTCCCGGGCGTGGCACAGGTGGACACCTGGGGCGGCTATTCCCGAGAGGTGCGCGTCGAGCTGGACCCCGCGAAGGTGCGGGCGCTCGGCCTGCCGCTCAACGAGATCCTGCGGGCGATCCGTGACTCGAACCTGGACCTTCCGGCGGGGCGGATCGAGGAGGGGAGGTACGAGGTCACGCTGCGTGCGCCCGCCGAGTTCCGTTCGCTCGACGAGCTGCGGGAAACCGTGATTGCCTCGATGGACGGCGCGGCGATCACGCTCGGGCAGGTCGCGGAGGTGCGCGACACGTACGAGGAACTCTCGCAGATCGTGCGTGTGAACGGCCGGACCGGCCTTCGCGTCGCGGTGCGCAAGCAGGCGGACGCGAACACGGTCGAGGTCTCGGGCGCGATCCTCGCCGAGATCGAGCGTGTGAACCGCGACTTTCCCCAGATCGAGGTGCTGCCCGTCATCAACCAGGGCAACTTCATCGAGCGATCGATCCAGAACGTCGCGACATCCGTCGTGTACGGCGGCGGGCTCGCGGTCCTCGTGCTGCTCTTTTTTTTGCGGGATCTGCGCTCGACCGCCGTGATCTCGATCGCGATCCCGATCTCGGTGATCGCAACGATCGCGTTGGTCTACTTCGCAGGGTTCACCCTGAACCTGATGACGCTCGGCGGGCTCGCGTTGGGCGTCGGGATGATGGTGGACAGCTCGATCGTCGTGCTTGAGAACATCTACCGCCGTCACACGGAGGAAGGGCTCACGCCGTTCGACGCTGCGGTGAAGGGCGCGGTCGAGGTTGGGCCCGCGATCCTGGCGAGCACGCTCACGACGCTCGTGATCTTCCTGCCCGTGATCTTCATCCAGGGCGTGAGCGGGATGCTCTTCCGCGAATTGGCGTACGTCATCGCGTTCTCGCTCGGGTGCTCGCTCGTGGTGTCGCTGAGTGTGGTGCCCATGCTCGCGGCGAAGCTGCTTTCGAGCAAAGACCGAAGCTCGAACCGGGGCGGCCTCATCGCGCGGCTCGGTGCGCGGGCAACCCGCGTGTTCGACACGATCGACGACGGCTACCGCGGGCTCATCCGCTTCGTGCTCCGCAACCGGATCGCAGCGATCGTGCTCACGCTCGCGGTGCTCGCGGGGAGCCTATCGCTCGCGCCGAGCCTGGGGACGGAGTTCCTCCCGCCGAGCGACGAGGGCGAGGTGCGCGTCACCGGCGAGATGGAGGTCGGCACACGCGTGGACATCGTCGATGCGCAGACACGGATCATGGAGCAGATCGTCATCGACGCCGTCCCGGAGCGCGTCGCGTGGGTGACGAACGTCGGCGCGAGCTCGTGGCAACCGGAGGCACGTGCTCGTGGTGAGATCCGGCTCTCGCTCGTGCCCGCGGCCCAGCGCGACCGTTCGAACGTCGAGATCGCCGAGGATCTGCGCACGCGTCTCGAGGGCAAGATCGCGGGGATGGAGATCCGCACACGCGCACCGCAGGGCCAGTTCATCCTCAACCGCATCTTCGACGGCGACGAGGGTCTGACCATCGAGATCCGGGGG
>JAUHXM010000036.1 GCA_030426605.1 Phycisphaerae bacterium
GCCATCGGTGTCCAGCTCGAGCCCGACCTGCTCGCGCCGGTTCACGACCTCGAGCAGCCGTTCCTCGGCCCGGGTGAGCTTCTCACGTTCCGCCGCGATGCGCTGGTGGATTCCCGCGACGACCGCGCGCTCCTCGCCGAGCGACTTGATCGCGTCCTCGAGATCCGCCGCCGACCGCAACAGCTTCGCACGTCTGGCGCGCATGATCTCGGTCTCCGCCTGGTACGCCGACCACCACTGGCCGATCAGCGACGCGACCCGCCGATCGATCAGCGACTCGGTCAGCTCGATCTCGTTCTGCAGCCGTCGGATCGCGGGATGCGAAACGAGCAGCCCCTGCTCGAGCTCAAACTCGACCTGCTTCTCGATCGACCCACGCTCTTCGAGCAGCGTCGCGAGGCGCGTGTCCTCCAACGCCAGGATCTCCGCGGTCGGACCGATCGGTGCGTCGTCCTCACCCAGCCGCTTGCCATTCCAGGCGTTGTAATCCTCGACACGCTGCGCGATGCGCCGACCGAGGAGGTCATACTCCGCCGCCGCTTCGCGGTGCTCGGTCTGCAGATTGACCATCTCCTGATCGAGCACGTCCAGCCGGCGCCCGACGCTCTCCTGGCCGCCGTGCTCGTTCACGAGCGTCTCAAACCGCGTTCGGGCGTCGTCGTAGACGCTCTGCAGATCGCCCTCGCGCGCCGCGAGCGGGCCGGCGATGCGGTCCGCCTTGCGCCGGAGTTCCTCCGACTGCATCGTCAGGTACGCGCGCAGCACGGCGTTGAGCATCGCCTGCGCCATCTCGGGGTTCGGGTGTGTCGCCCGGGCGCTGATGACCTCCCCGATCGGGAAGTCCACGCGGATGGCGCGCGCCAGCTGAATATGCCCGTGCGGGTCGTCCGTGATGCCGACCGCGTGCAACTCGGGGTCCTGCAGCGCCAACTCGTGGACGCGGCCGCCGCGCAGACGCGTCGCCTCAGTCTTTACGAAATCGTGGAAGTACGGCGTCGTCTGGTTGATGTCGTTCTGGTAGAGGATCACCGCCCGCGACGGAGCGATGCGGACCTTGCCCTCGCTGGTGTACTCGGGCACCGTTGAGCGGTACCCGACGTACGCCATGCCGGCGCCCAGAGCGAGCGCGAGCACGAGCGTGAACGCCACACGCCCACGGATGCACGACCAGATCAGCTTGGGCAGGATCTCGGCTCGGCCGGGCTCGAAAGCGCTCTCGGCGCCTTGCCAGGCTCGTTCATCGGTCGGTGTCTGGGGGGTCATGACGCGGTTCCTTGCGTTCGATCGGCCCGCCGTCCAAGGCGAACCCGTGAGACTCGTGGGAAGGACGGCGACCGCCGGCGGTCCTCGCCGATGCCGCCCGTGCCTGTTCGGTGTGTGCTCGCACCGGTGATGACTTGATCCAGGACGACCGCCCCCGCCGCGACGTGGGCATCTGGGCACACCACGGCCCGGGCGACGACCGCGTCGCGATCGATGCGAGCACCGGGCATGACGATCGATTCCACAACGACCGCCGTGGGATCGACCCGGGCGTCATCCGCGATCACGCTCGGCCAGCGCTGCCCGGTCAGCACGCGCGGTGCCCCTGGCCCGGGCGCCGTGCTGGAGCGCTCGCCGCCGGAAATCGACGCCGCGCGGAGCAGCTCCGTGCGTGTCCGCAAGGGGAAGCTCACCACGCCCGGGTGCTCGACCACACTCACACGATCCCCCGCGGCGCGAGCCCGCGCGAGCAGTTGTTCCTTAAGATCGACGTACCCCACCGACGCGACATGGTCGAGCACCGATCGGCGCATCGCGTAGACACCCGCCGGGGTGTGGTCCGAGTTGCACGACACCAGGACGTCCGCATCGTCGCGTGCGACCGCATCGAGCATCGGGTCGAGCGTGGCGTTGTGGAATCTCGTCGCCTCGATCACCAGCGCCCACTCGTCGGAGGGGAGATCGGTGATCACGTCGCGGATCGCGCCCGCCGGTCCACGATACGCGTCGCGTTCACGGATGACCTCGATCTGGTCTCGCAGCGCCCCGCAGACCAGCGGCGCCGGGATCTGTGGCCCGTGCACGGCGCGAACCGGCACGCCCCTGACGGGCGCGATCAATCGCGCCCACTGCCCGAGCACCGTCTCGCCCGGAGCGATCGTCAGGTCGAGCACCGACCGACCGGCAGACCGCGCCAGCGGCGGGAGCACCAGCCCACCCGCCAACAGCACCACGGCGCTGACGACGCGCTCTGAAGACGGCTCACGCAACAACGCCACACCCACCTCCGGGCCCGGGAGCGCACCCCGCGCCCGGGTCAACTTCTCGTCCCCCCGGCATACACCGGTATTTCGTCCCCTCGGTCATGCGCCCGGCGTCCAGAACGGACAGCCAGGGCAGGGCGGGCATCCAGCGCACCCGCTCTAAAAGTACCGCCATTCACACAAAAATCCCACCCAATCCCCGCAAACAATCCCGCCGAAGAGCCGAGCAGGGTCCGAATTGCGCGGGCACGCGGGATCAGATCCGGGGCGGCAACGTGGCCCGTCCGATCACCCCCGCCGCCGTCGCGATGCTCCACCCGAACAACCGAACCGCGAAGGGGACACCGTCGATCAGGTACCTCCGGAAGAGCCGGCGGGGTTCTGCGGCCAGGCGTTGAACCCACTCGAGCCCCGCCCGCTGCATCCACACCGGAGCCCGCGGCACCTCGCCGATGACGAAGCTCAGCGAGATTCCGATCCCCGCCCACCACGCGCCCGGGAGCACATCCCGGATCTGGTCGATCAGGTATTCCTGCTTGGGCGATCCGAGCGCGACGAGCACCAGGTCCGCCCCCGACGACGCGAGTTGGGTACGGATGGCGGCCATCTCTTCGGAATCGTTCTCAAACCCAATCGGCGGGCAGCGGGTGCCGGCGATCGCGACACCAAACCGTCGGGCCAGTACCTCGCCCGCCTGCTCAGCCACGCCCGGGTTGCCGCCCAGCAGGAAGACCCGCCGCCCATGCGTCGCCATGGCTTCGACGAGCGGGAGCATCAGGCTCGCGCCGCTGACGCGTTCGGGCAGCGGGTCACCCGCCAGCCGAGCCGCCCAAACGATCGGCATGCCGTCCGCGACGAGCAGGTCCGCCTCGCGGGCAATGCGGCGGTACCGAAGGTCCGTCCGGGCCCGCCTGAGATGATCCAGGTTCGGCGTGATGATCACGCCGCCGCTCCCGGCCTCGAGCCCGCGGACGACACGCTCGACGCACGCAGCCTCACGCAGGGCGTCAAACCGGAGCCCCATGACCTCGCTCGTGCGCGAAAGGGTTGTCATCGGAGCTCGCTCTCGATGGCGCAACGGATGAGCGATTCAAGGACGCCGCCCTCGGTGCGCGTGCGGTGACGCTCACCCACCGCGGTGCGTCCGATCCGAGCCATCGCCGCCCGATCCGACGCGGGCAAGGCGGCGAAGCGTTCCATCGCGTCCGCGACCAGGTCGGCGCGGCCCGGCGGGATGAGCTCGCCGGATCGCCCGTGCTCGACCAACTCCGGGATGCCGGCGATGGTCGTCGAGATCACGGGCGTTCCCACAGCAAATGCCTCCATGATCACCATGGGCAGCCCCTCGGCGAAGCTGGGCAACACCAGGGCGTGCGCCTTCCCGAGGTGCTCGCGGACCGCCTCGCCAGGGAGCGAGCCCGTCAGGGTCACCCGATCACCCAGCCGATGCGACCGGATGGCGTCCTCGATCGCACCGCGGAGTTCGCCGTCGCCGATGATGACGAGGTTCGCGTCCACGCCACGCTCGATGAGCCGCGCGAACGCGTCGATGAGGACGAGCTGGCCTTTCTGCGCGCTCAGACGGCCAACATTCACGAACGTCGGCACGCCGGTTGGCGGTTCGGCAGGCTCGGGATCGAGAAAGTCGTCGCCGACGGTGCACCGGACGACGTGCAGACGGTCCCAGTCCTCCCGGGCGGACCACCGCATGAGCTGCGAGCGCGTGTAATCCGAGATCGCGGCGGTGAACCGGGCGTCGGCGATCTTGCTGGCCAGGTCATGCCCGCGCGGGTCGTCGAGTTCGTCCGGGCCGTGGATCGTGAGGGAATATCCGGGCCCGCCGAGAATGCGGACGAGGCGTGCGACGGTCGCCGGGTTGGTCCCGAAGTGGACGTGGACATGCTCGATGGTGTCGCGATCGAGCCGGCGGCGGAGCACGATCGCCTCGACGAGGTAGAGCAGGCATTTGGCGCGCCCGACGGGTGATCGACCGCCAGCTTTCCATGCGGCGGAGAACCCGCGGAGGACGCGACCCGGGCGGGTGATCGCCTCGGCGAGGCACGCGAGGGCGACCCCCGGTTTGGACTCGTGCACGAGATATCGCGTCTGCTCGGCTTCGGCGAGGTCACCGGGGTCCACCAACGCCCCCGCCGCGGGTCGGATCGCATGCCGCGCGACGTGGTGACCACGACGTTCGAGCTCGAGCAATTCCCTCCGGATGAAGGTATGACTCACGGCGGGGTACTGGTTCGTGAAGTACGCGAGGCGCAAGGGTCGGTCGGTCATGCCTGCGCCTCCTCGGGGAGATGCCGCGACGTCGCGAACGTCGCCAGCCCGCCCAGCAGCAGCACGAAGACCGGGTTGAGCATCGCGTTCGGGATCGAGTCGAGCCCGAACAGCAATGCGATGAGCGCGACAGCGATCGTCGAGCCCGAGCCCGCGAGATGCGCGGGGTCGTTCTGCACGCGGATCAGGCACAGCGCGGCGGGCAGGAGCAGCCACCCGAACAGCGCCGTGAGTCCGATGATGCCGTACTGCCCGAGGGCGAGCACCCAGAGCCCGTCGGTGACGGAGATGTCGTTACCGTAATCGTCGTAGACGCGGTTGCGCTTCCACCCGGCCCACCCGAGCAACGGGCGTTGCAAGGCGTGCTCGGCGAGGCGGGTCTCGTTGATGACACGGAACCCGAACGAGTCGGCCCGTTCCTTGGAGACGATCTCGACCGCGGTGTAGACGTGCCCGGCGTCCCACCCGAGCAGCGTGCGGGCCCCGACGTACGCCGGGGGCGCCAGAGCGAGCAGGGCGATGAGGACGGGCGTGCGGGTGCGCCGCACGACCCACAGCAGCCCGAGCCCGACGATCAGCTGCGCCCACGCGCCGAACGACCGGCACCCGATCGCGGTCAGCGTGATCGGGATGACCGCCCACAGCGTCGAGACCCCCCACGCGCGCCGAAAGATGCCCGACGCCCACAGGTGCCACGCGGCGATCGCGGCGCTGGTCATCCAGAACGCGACCATGAGCCCGTGCTCCATGAACACCATCGGGCGCCACCCGCCGAAGCGTTTGGTCTGCATGAAGTCGTGCTGGTGGAACCCATATAGCAGGTTGTGCAGCTGCGGGCTCATCCGCATCTCGAACAGGCAGAACGGGACATAGACCAGCCCCGCGAGGAGCAGGACGAGGCACGCGTCGCGGTGCGAATCGCGCGTCCCGAAGTAGACGCGCCCGAGCAGGTAGGGCACGCCCCACGCGATTGTCTGCTCCCACATGGCGCTGAACGCGTCGTAGACACCCAGCGGGGTCTGGTCCCAATAGCGCGGTTCGGGCGTGTCCGATGGGTTGAAGGGCCCGTTCGCGAGCACGCTGAAGAAGGGCACGACGCACCAGACGAGCATGGGCAGGTCGAGCCAGGTCGGGCGGAAGCGCAGCAGCGCGCGGTGGTCGAACATGAGCGCGCCCAGCAGCGCAGCGTATGACACTGCCGAGGTCTTGTCGTACGGCGGGAGCCCGGGCAGGTCGTACTTCGCCATGGGCAGGAACATCCACCCGAACGCGAAGGTCGCGATCGCCGCCCAGCGCGCGCGCAGCACCCAGAAGAGCAGCGGGCCCACCAGGAGCCAGCCGTAGAGCATCATGGAGATGAAGGGCGTCGAGTTCATGCGGTCTGGAGACGGATGGCGTGTGCGCGGTGAGGCACATGGAACGTACCACACCCACGGAACCGGGCGAGCGATCGGTGGCCCGTACGACCGGCACAAACGTCATGCTCGGCAGGAGTTGCGCCGCCGGACGTCCGTTACGGGACGCCGGGCTCGATGATCGCCCAGTGGCCGGGCTCGACGCCGGTGAGTTCGAACATGAGCCACCCGGCATCGGTGTGCGTCGGCAGGGGCTCGGCGCTGAAGCCGCGCGGAGAGAGGGGCGTCACAACCGGGCTCGACATCGACGTCCGCAGGCGGATCGCCGCCCGGACCGGCTCGGCGAGCATCGGGGGGCGGTCGGAGAGCGCGCCGGACTGGGCGACGCTCGTCACGAGAATCCGGTTCGACTCGGGGAGCGGGCGGGCGTCGAGCGCGGTCAGCGCGATGGACGCGGCGGCGGTCGAAGACTCGATCACGCAGTCGGTGAGCTCGTGCGTCTGCCCGCCGATCCATCCGGTGACAGCCTGCGACCGCGGGGCGTCGATGACGAGGACTCCGGCGCGCCAATCACGCGATATCTGCCCGTTGTCGCTCGTGATCGTGTGCGCATCCGATGGGACGGCGTGCTGGTCAGGGTCGGCGGTCGCCTGGGCGCTCCGGCTCGGGCGCGAACTGTCCCAGTCGAGCTCGGGGATATCGGGCAGGCGGACAGTGAACCGGGCGCGCTCGGGCTCGGCACGGAGGATTGCCATGTGGTCCGGCGTGGAGTTCCGGAAGTACACGTCCTCGCGTGATGGGGTGAACACGGTCGTCACGGCGCCGGGCGTGATGTGGCGTTCGCGGAACATCACGGACGCGGCGGGCATGATCGCCATGAGCGATGGGTCCACCCAGGTGGACCACGGCTGGACGGATTTGGGCGCGCCGACGGGGTCCTGCAGGTAGCCGTAGTGCATGAGCGCGTCCCACCCCTGGAACGACGCGACGCCCGCGAGCCAGAGGGGGGCCGTGAACCGATCGCGGATCGGGTAGGGCACGTTCCACTCGGACACGGTCAGCGGCTTGTGCTCGACCTGCGCGCACGCGATCCAGTCGATCCAGTCCGCGGCTTGGCGTGGGTCGGTGAGGAGGGCCTCCTCGACGCCGTAGGAGTGGGCGTCGATGACGTCGCCGCGGGTGAGGGATGCGAGCCCGTGCAGGCCCATGCCGCCCCAAAGGTTGGAGGTCGCGACTGGCTTGGCGAGCATCATCGACTCGAAGCGGTCGAGGGCGCGGTCGTAGAAGGCGTGCTCCAGATCGGCCATCGCGAGCTTGGAGGGGCCGGGCTCCCACGTCCGCATCGCTTCGGATGGGGAGAGCCCCATGGCGCGCGCCGATTCGCTGATCTTCGACTTGAACATCGCGTGGTGCAGCGGGTTGTTCTTGTCAGGCAGCATCAGGTTGCCGAAGTGCGTCGTCAGGTCGTTCTCGTTCGTGAGCAGCACGAACGCGACGGCCGGATCCTCGGCGTAGGTGAGCCCGGTGTACCGGTTGCGGTGCGCGAGGTAGTCGAGCGCGAACTGGTTCATCAGGCGCTCGAGTCGCGGGTTGACGTAGCAAAACCCCTTGGCCTGCCCGCCCTGGCGGGCGAGCTCGTCCGCGGCGGGGCCGGACTCGGCGCGCAGGAATTCGCGCCCGACGTGGAGGTCGAGCCAGACGTACACCCCCCGCTTCTTGAGCTCGGCGATCCACTTGTCCAGGCGGTCGAGCATCTCGGGGTTGAGCAGGCCCGTCCGGTTGCCGGCGGCCCCGAAGACGTTCGGGTCCACCCAGCGCGAGTCGTGGTGATGGATGCGGACGAGGTTGAACCCGAGGGCGGCGATGCGGTGCGCCTGGCGTTCGATCTGCTCGTCGGACCCGGAGAAGAGCGCGTAGGCCTGGAGGTTGGTGCCCCAGAAGCGGGCCTCGGTGCCGTCCTCGAAGACGAGGCGGTCGCGGTCGGTGCGCAAGGGGCCGTGCGTTCCGGCGGGTTTGTCGTTGAGCCAGCTCAGGTCCACGGGCCAGGCGTTCCAGACCATGGTGTCGGGTCGCCATGTGCGCCGATCGAGTGGGGCGTATCGCTCGGCGATGGGGGCATCGATGCGGGTCGCCTCGGGCAGGTGCAGGGTGTAGCTGAACCGGTGGGTGCCGGCGCGGAGGGAACTGCCGATGAACATGCACCGGATCCGCCGGTCATCGCCACGCTCGTAGTAGCACTCTTGGAGCGGACGCGAGAACGAGACCGAGATCGGCCCGAGGGCCGTCGGCCATGACCACCCGGTGCTTGCCGGCAGGAGCTCGGGGCGACCCGCGCGGGAGGGGGCGGCCGCGTCGTGGTCGAGGTTGAACTCGAGCCCGCCGCCGATGAGACCGGCGAGGTCCCGCTGGGCGGTGCAAACGAAATCGACGCGGACGGCGGTCGGGTCGCGGTCATCGATGGTGCCTTCGAAGGTGAGCCCGAGGTTCTTCGCGGCGCCTGTGATCGGGAGGACGCCGTCGGCGCGTTGCCCGATCTCGAACTCGCTCCACGCGTAGGCCCAATCGGCGGCCCAGAAGTGGAACTTGGCGGTGAGGATGCGCGTGCCATCGAGGAAGACCTCGGGTGTGCCCTGGTCGGCGACGCGCGCAGAAAACTGGGGCTCGGCGCGGGCACCGAGGGTGACGCAGAGGAGGACCGACAGGGCGAGCCGGGTGAGCATCATGCCGAGTGTATCGGCGGGCGGACGCACGGTTCCTTACGACTTGAGCCCCGACGCCGCGCCGGAGTCCACGAAGTGCTTCTGGGCGGCGAAGAAGATGATCACGCACGGCAGCATCGTGATGAGCGAGGCGGCGAGGAGGAGCTCGCGGCGTTCGACGCCGTACTGGCCGTTGAATGAGTTGAGCTCGACGGCGAGCGTCCGTTGCTCGGGGGAGTTGAGGTAGATCAAGGGGGCCAGGAAGTCGTTCCAGGTGAACATAAAGCTGTAGATCGCGACGATCGCGATGACGGGCTTGGTGAGGGGGAGCATGATGGTCCAGAACGTGCGCCACGCACCGGCGCCGTCGATCTTGGCTGCTTCGTGCAGGTCGTGCGGGATCTGCATGAAGAACTGGCGGAACATGAAGATGAAGAAGGGCTGCCCGAACGCGAAGGGCACGATCAGGGGGAGGAGGGTGTCGATCCAGCCGAGCTGGCGGAAGAGCAGGAAGACCGGGATCATGCTGACCTGGTACGGCAGCATCATCGTCGCGAGCATGACCATGAACGTGATGTTGCGCCCGCGGAAGCGGTAGCGGGCGAAGCCGTACCCGATGATCGCGCTTGAGAGCACCTGCAGCACGAGCACGACGGTCGTGACGACGATCGTGTTCGCGAGGGCGGGGAACCGTGGGATGAGGATGTCGTGGGCGGTGCCGCCGACGATGCTGGTGGCCCAACCCGGCAGTTCGAGCCCCATGAACTCGAGCGACTCGATGAAGTTGCCCCACTTGGGCGTCTCGGGGAACCACTGCGACAGATCCGAGATCTCCTGGTCCGTCTTGAGCGAGCCCGTGATGAGCCAGAAGAACGGAACAAGCAGCAGCACCGCGCCGGCGATCAGCACGCCGTACCGCAGCGCGAGCTTGCCCGGGGTGGGCTTGCCGGCGAGCTCGGCTTCGAGCCCCCTGGGTGCGTGCACGCTCATCGCAGGCCCTCGTAGTGAACCAGCCCGCGCGACCCGCGGAAGACGAGCAGCGTGAGCAGCAGGATCGCGGCGAAGAGCACCCACGCCAGCGCGCTCGCATACCCCATGTTGTGGAACCGGAACGCCTCGTCGTAGAGGTTCAGGACGTAGAACAGCAGGTCAGGGTTCGTCCCGCCGATGCCCGCCGCGGCGGCGCGGATCACGAACGCCTGCGTGAAGATCTGGAAGCTCGCGATGATCGCCATCACGACCTGGAAGAAGATGATCGGGGAGATCATCGGGAGGGTGACGTTCCAGAGTCGGCGGACGGGGCCTGCGCCGTCGAGGCACGCCGCTTCGTGGAGAGAGCGTGGGACGCTCTTGAGCCCGGCGAGGTAGATCACCATCGCGGCGCCGACGCCCCAGATCGTCATGATCACGAGCGCGGGGGAGGCCCAAAGGGCTGAGTCCATGCCAAACCAGTCAGGGGCGCGGACGATATTCGGAATGTGGTCACGCACAAGCCACGCGGAGGATCTTGGAAAGAAATCAAGAACGGTGTAGTGGTAGATTGCGTTGATGGGCGTGAGGGCCCAGTTGATAGCGGCGTTGAGCGCGCCACGGGAGCTGTCGAAGATCGTGATCCAGAGGGTGACGAGCGCGACGCCCGAGACGACGGAGGGCACGAAGTACGCCGTGCGGAAGATGCCGATGCCCTTGACGTTCAGGTTCATCAGCAGCGCCACGCCGATCGCGATGATCTGGGTGAGCGGGACGGCGAGGACGGTGTAGTAGAGCGTGACCTTGACGGACTGCTTGAAGCTCTCATCGCCCGCGAAGACGCGGGTGTAGTTGCCGATGCCGACGAACTTCGCGGCGGTGAGGGGGCCGGTCGCTTCCCAGCTCGTGAGACTCAGCAGGAGCGAGACCGCCATCGGCCCCAGTGTGAACGCGAGGAACCCGATCACCCAGAGGCCGACGAACATCCACCCGGTGCGCTCCTCCGTCGCGTCGAGGCGCCCGAGCTTCTGGCGCCGGGCGACGAAAAACGCGGTGCCCAGCAGCCCGAGGACGACCACGCCCAGCCCGATGGTGAGCGAGCGCCAGGGCATCGGGGGCAGGTCGGGGTCCTTCAGGGGCGACTCGAGCAGGTTCGCCCACCGGCGCTCGACGCGCTGGGCGGCTTCCAACGGCGACAACGCGCCGAGCTTGAGGCTCTGTGACTGGATCTCTTCGTTGAGGTAACGCGTGAACTCGGTCTGCAACGGCCACTGGATGGGACGGGCGGTCGCGAGCTGGTCGATGAACAGGCGGGAGTTCGCCGGCAGCATCCCCTCGGTGTGGAACGAGTCCGACTCGGCGACCTCGATCAGCGAGGGGATCTCGAGCCCGAGCTCGGCGATCAGGGCCTGGCCGCGCGGGCCGCAGAGGAACTTGAGCAACTCCCATGTCTCCTCGGGGTGCTCGGACTCGGCGCTGATCGACCAGCAGACTGTGACGATCGGCGACACGGGCGCCTCGATGTTCTGGTGCGGCGGGGGCACGACGTCCCACCGGAAGTCCACCTGGCGGTAGGTCGGGACCTTCCATCGCCCGAGCGTCCCGATGACGCCGACTTGTCCCAGGCGGAAGAGCTCGTCCTCGGATTGGGCGATGCCGGTGGCGTTGTACACGGTGCCGTCCACGAAGCGCCGGTCGTAGAGGAACTGCAGGCCCTCGATGGTGCGCGGGTCGGACACGGTGGGTTGGGTAAAGTCGCCGTCAAAGTAGTCGCCGCCGAAGGTCCAGACGTGGTTCATGAGGACCCAGTCCCACGTCTGGATGACGCCGCCGAAGACGGGCTTGGAGGGGTCGCCCGGCAGGTGCTCGAGCGCCGCGATCTTCGCGACGGCGTCCGCGTACTCATCCCACGTCCAACCGTCGTAGGGCACGGGCACGCCCGCGGCGTCGAACAGGTCGAGGTTCACGTAGTTGACGGTGGTCGTGAACCCCTTGGGGATGCCGTACAGCGGGCCGTCACCCGAGCGGTGGGTTTGCTCGTTCCAGCGGAAGGTGTCGATGAGCTGGGGGTAGAAGCGGCCGAGGTAGTCACCCTCTTCCTCGGCGGCGAGCTCGTCCAGCGGGTAGAGCAGCCCTTGCTCGGCCATCGAACCAAACAGCCGCTCGGCGGGCATGTAGAACGCGTCGGGCGGGTCGCCCGACGCGAGCATGGTCTTGAGCTTGGTATCGAAGTCCGCCGCGTGTAGCGGCTCGACGACGACGCCCGGGTTGGCTTCTTCGAAGGCGGCGATCAGCTCGTAGATGATCGCCCGCTCTCGGTTGTCGCCCCAGAAGAGGATCTGCAGTGTGATGTCGTCGGACTGCCCGAAGAGTCGGCGGGCCTCGCGCGTGAGAACGTCGGTGAACGCCCACACCACGAGGATCGCGCCCAGCGCGATGAAGACCCACCGGATGAACCGTCCGACCGAGCGCATGCAGGCTCCCTCAACCCCAACAAACCGGGGTCCGGAGTCTACGTTCGCGGGCGTGGGAATGCACTTGCCCGGATCGATTGCCCGTCAGTCGGCCTGATCCTCCACCGGTTTGAGGGTCAGCGGGTCGCGCTTGGGAAGCCTGGTTGCGGTGCCGTCCCAGATGTCCGACATCGTGACGACGCGGTTCGGGTCGTCCTCCGACGCCGTGTTGCCCGCGGCAATCTGGTCCCACGGCCCCACGATGAGCATCGCCATCTCGTCGGGGCGGAGGTACTCGCGGGCGACGCGCTGGACGTCCTCGGGTGAGACGGAGCCGACGCGCTCGCGGAAGGTGGGCCAGTGGTTCGGGTCGCGCCCGGTCCACTCGTCGTTGACGAAGGTCGAGAGGACACCCGCGGAGGACTCGAACCGACGCGGGAACGTCTCGATGATGCTGTTCTTGACGGTTTCAAGCTCGTCGGTCTGGACCGCCTCGTCGCGGATGCGGTCGATCTCCTCGAGGACGGTCCGCCCGGCGAGTGCGACGGTGGGCACCTTCGAGAAGTAGTACGAGATGAAGTCGCCCGCTTCGTGGACGCGGTTGCGGAACGCGGAACCGGCGGTGTAGGCGAGGCCCTCGTCCGTGCGCACGCGGTTGGTGATGCGCGAAGTGAACCCGGATCCGCCGAGAATGTCGTTCATCACCTGGACGGGGATCGCGTCGGGATCATCGCGCTTGATGCCGCGGAGCCCGATGAGGACCGAGCCCTGGGGGACATCTTTCTCGATGTAGTAGACCCCGGGCTTGAACTCGTGGGTGTTCTCGGGAGGCTCGGGGAGGCGCTCGCCGCGCGGCCAGCCCTCGAGGGCGGACGAAAGACGCGAGAGCATCGCGCGGGGCTCGAAGTCACCCGAGACGGCGATGATCATGTTGCCCGGCTGGAACATGCGGGCGTGGAACGCGCGGATGTCGTCGATCGTGATGGCGTTGATCGAGTCGATCGTCGGCTGGCGCCCGGCGGGGGTGTCGTCGCCGAAGAGCAGGAACTCCCACTCGCGCAGCAGCAGCGGCACGGGCTCGTCGTTCCGCTGACGCATCGCCTCGATGGTCTGGTTCTTGAGGACCTCGAACCGCTCGGCGTCGAAGCCGGGGTCACGCACCATCTGCATGAACAGCTCGAACGACGCGTCGAGGTTGTCCGTGAGCGTGTTGAGGGTGCACGCGCCCGTCGAGCCCCCCACGCCCGCGGAAACATCCGCCGCGAGGAAGGCGAGCTCCTCGTCGAGTTCTTCGGGTGAGAGCGATGCGGTGCCACCGGTGCGCATGAGCTGACCGGTGAGCGCCGCGAGCCCGACCTTGTCGTCCGGGTCGAGGTAGTCCCCCCCGCGGAATGTGAACGAGATCGTCACGAGCGGCAGCTCGGACGAGGGCGCCAGATACACCGGGATTCCCTGCAGCTCGGTGCGGTAGTCGTCCGCGCTCGGCGGGTCGAACTGGACCTCGGGGAACGCGATATCGCGCGGGTGCGCGGGGACGTCCGCGTTCGCGGGGGCCCCCGCGATGGACGCGGCGAGGAGGATCGTCGTGCACGTGGTCATCGGGTTCATCACTCGTCTCCCTCCTCGGCGGTGCCGGCTTCGGCGTCGCCCGCGGTCTCGGCGGCGCGGAGCTCGTCCAGCCGCACGTTGATCTCCTGGATCAGATACTCCATCATGGGCTGCATGGCCTCGGGGACCATGGCCCGCTGGGCGTCGATCTGTGTGAGGCCCACCTCGAGCTCCTCGATGCTCGCGGCGCTGAGCGCGGCGAGCTGCGAATCGAGCTGGAACTTCACTTGCTCACGCATCGCTTCGGGGACGGCGCTCAGAGCCTCGTCCATCGTGATCGTGCTCGTGGCCGCGGACTCGTTCCGCGAGTACAACGCCACCGCGGCCCCGTCGGAGAAGTACTCGTTCGCGACCCGCATGATGTCGTCGGTCGTGACGGCGTCGATCAGGTCCGGGTACTCGTTGATGTCCTCCCACGACCCGTACGCCTCGACGGCGAGGATCTGCTGGAGCATGCCCATGTTGTCCTGCAGACCACGCACGGAATCCGCCCGGGTCTGGTTCTTGACCTTCTGCAGCTCACGCTCGGCGACCGGCTCGGTGCGCAGACGCTCGAACTCCGCGGCGATCGCATCGCGCAACGCCGCGGGCTTGGACGAGCCCTTGACCTGCGCTTCGATCATGAACGCACCGGCGTACTTGAGCGAGTAGTTCGTCGCCGACGCGGTGGACGCGATCTCGTCGCCCTCGATCATCGACTTGTACAGCCGTCCCGTCCGCCCGTTGAGCAGGTCGGCGATCACGTCGAAGACCGGCGCGTCGGCGTGCCCGTACGGGACACTCTGGTAGGCGATCTGCGCGGCCGGCTGGCAGTCGCACGAGCCCTCGAGCACGAACGAGCCGAGCCGGTCGATCTCCACCGTGGTGACGGGCGGGATGGGCTCGCCCGGGTCTTCGAGGCGACCGAAGTAGCTCTCAGCCAGCTGCTTCGCCTCCGCGGGGTCGAAGTCGCCCACGATCACGCCCACGAGGTTTCGCGGCTGGTAGTAGGTATCGTAGTAGTCGCGGGTCGCTTCCTCGGTGTACGCCTGGAGGTCCGAGGGCCAGCCGATGACGGGCCAGTTGTACGGCGTCGCCATCCAGAACATCGAATAGAACTGTTCGTCGAGCTCGCCCGTCGGGGCGTTGCTGATACGCAGGCGGCGCTCCTCCACCACCACGTCCTTCTCGGCGTCGAACTCACGCAGCGACGGGTCGTTCAGGCGGTCGGACTCGAGCCAGGCCCAGAGCTCGAGCTTGTTCGCCGGGACGTTGATGAAGTACCGGGTCCAGTCGTAGAACGTCTGGGCGTTCATGCCGCTGGCGCCCTGGCCCGTGTAGATCTTGTCAAACTCGTTGCCGATGGCGACCGTCTTCTGCTCGTCCTGCAGGGCGGTCATCTTGCCGCGGACGGCGCGGATCTCGGGCGTGTCGTTCTCGGGGTTCCAGGGATCATCGATCTCGCCGGCCCAGAGACGCGGGTACTGCACCTCGTAGATCATCGCGAACAGTTCTTCGCGGAGCTCTTCCAACTGCCGCCGGAACTCGTCGTCCGCGGCGGCGTCGGTTGTGCCGATCGCGTCGGTGCCCTTGAACATCATGTGCTCGAGGAAGTGCGTGACGCCCGACATGCCCGCGGGTTCGTTCGCCGAGCCGACCTTCGCGAGCCACCCCGCGGCGACGTTGAGCGGCTGCTCGTCGCGCGGGACGAGGATGAAGGTCATCCCGTTGTCGAGGACGAACTCCTCGGCTTCGATCTGCTGGGCGTTGACGGCACCCGCGGCGAGCGCGAGTGTGGTCGTCACGGCTGCGGCGACACGGAATCGGTGCATGCGGGCCTCCCTCGTGCTGTCCGACCGCGCCCGGGCTCGGTGCCCGTCGCGGGAGATACACGGTAGGAACCCCGAGCGATTCGGGCGGGATCAGTCCAGATACGCCCGCTGGATGTACTCGCGGAGCATCCGCTCGGTCGTGAAGTGGGCGCCGTTGAGAGCGATGCACGATCGCATGATCTCTGCCCAGTAGTCCTTGTCGTTGCGCCAGGTGGGCAGGATGTCGCGTTCGAGCTTCTGATAGGCGCTCTCGGCGTGCATCTCCACGAGCTTGTCGCCCGTGCCCTCGCCGTCGATCGACCACCCGGTGACGTGCTCGGCGTGCCCCTCGACCCACCACCCGTCGATCGAGCTCAGCGACGGCACGCCGTTGAGGGCGGCCTTCATGCCCGAGGTGCCCGAGGCTTCCAGCGGGGGCTCGGGGTTGTTGAGCCACAAGTCCGAGCCGGACACGATGTGCTTGGCGAGCGCCATGTCGTAGTTGGGCACGTAGACGATCGGGAGGTGCTTCTTGAGCTGCTTGGCCGCCCTGAAAATCGTCTGGATGCCCGCCTTGCCGTTGCCGTCGGCGGGGTGGGCCTTGCCGCAGAAGATCAGCTGAATCGGCGCGACCTCGTCGTTCATCCGGATCAGACGCTCGATGTCGGACATGATCAGCGTCGGGCGCTTGTAGGGCGTCGCGCGCCGGGCGAAGGTGATCGTGAACCGGCCCTCTTCGAGCGTCCCCTCGGCCCGCTTGTTGACGTACGACACGAGCCCCTTCTTCGCCTTCGCGTGCGCGCCGAGCAGTTCATCGTCGGTCAGGCTGATCGCGAGGCGCAGGGCCGCGTTGTCGGTCCGCCAGTCCGGGCAGTAGTAATCGAACAACTCGGCCATGTGCGGCGAAACCCACGTCGGCACGTGGATGCCGTTGGTGACGTGGTCGATGTCGTACCCGGGGAACATGTCACGCGAGACCTCGCCGTGGCGCTTCGCGACGCCGTTGGCGTATCTCGAAAGATTGAGGCAGAACTTGGAGGCGTGGAAGGTCTTGCCGCCGCCCCACAGGTCAGGGTGCTTGAAGAAGGGGTGGTCGCCGATGATCGCCTTCAGGCGTGCCACCGGGTACTGATCGTGCCCCGCGGGCACGGGCGTGTGGGTCGTGAAGACCGTCCGCGAGCGCGGGTACGCGAGGCACTCCTCGTCGATCTCCGTCTTGTCGAACCGCGAGAGGTGCTCGGACATCTGCTCGATGATGAGGTGGCAGGCGTGCCCCTCGTTCATGTGGAAGACCGACACATCGTGCGTGAGCGCGCGGAGCATCCGCGGGCCGGCGATGCCCAGGACCGCACGCTGCTTGATGTTGTCGTCCACATCGCCCTGGTAGAGCTTGCGGGTGATCTTCCGGTCGGCCGGGGAGTTCTCGGGCAGGTCGGTGTCCAGGAAGTAGACCGGGACGAACTTGCCGGTCTCGCCCTGGTAGATCTTGCGGAAGCACCGGACGATGACCGTCCGCCCCTCGATGGGGACATGGACCCGCTGGGGCATCTCTTCGAGCGTCTTCTCGGGCGACCAATCGACCGGCGACTCCTTCTGACGCCCCTGCTTGTCGAGCGACTGGTTGAAGTACCCGTCTCGGTAACAAAGCGTGCAGCAGACGAGTGGCAGGCCCATGTCCGCGGCGGACTTGATCGTGTCGCCGGCGAGCATGCCGAGCCCGCCGCAGTAGGTCGGGATCGCGTCCTCAAGACCGATCTCCATGGTGAAGTAAGCGACGACGCGGTTCGGATTCGGCACGGCGGGGCTCCCTCTGCCCGGTTCGATCCCGGGGCCGGCCACGATAGCGGTTTCGCAGGCGATTGTCGTGGATTTGGGCGCGAACGGTTCGCAAGCGGCGCACAAAAACGCCCCGGCCGACGGCCGGGGCGGGGAGAGGCATCGTTGAGGGTCCCAGGGCGGCGGCTCAGAACACGATCTGGAGCTGGGCGCTCGCGGTGCTCGCCGCAACCGGCGACGTGGACTGGGCTTCGGGGTAGTAGACGCCCTCGAAGGTCAGTTTCGCGGCGTGCGAGTTCTCGATCAGGTAGTAGTTCACGCCGACCGTCACGGAGTGGAAGTCATCGTCAAGCGTGCGGCTCGAGTCGGCGAAGACGGCGTCCCACCGGCCGAAGAGCTCGACGATGTCCGTCAGGAAGACGCCGCCCTGGACGACGACGCCGAAGTCGTCGAAGTCGCCCGCGGCGCTGTCCATGCTCTGCCAGATGATGGCACCGAATGCGTTCCAGCCGTCGGCCTCGAAGGAGAGGTCGGCGGTCGCGCCGAAGATCTCGGTGTTCGCGGTGGTGCCGCCGGTGGCACCGGTCTCGCCGCCGTCCTGCCAGTGGACGGCACCGCCGAGCATCCAGGCGGTGTCGGACCCGCGCCAGGAGGTGAAGTCTGCGAACTGGTCCCAGGCACCGCTGCCGAGGTACTCGAGGCGGCCAGTGAAGGCGTAATCGGCCTCGGTCGCGGCATTGAACGCAGTGTTCGTCGTGTTGCCGCCGTCGGAGAACGACGCCTCGCCACGGAGCTTGTCGTTCGCGTAGCGCAGCGCGACGCCCTGCGTGCGGCCCTGCGAGAAGAAGGCGTTGGTGACGGAACGCTCGCTGGCCAGCTGGCGGGTCCGGCTCAGGTCCTGCTCGCGGGTGTACCCGAGGGTGTACTGCCCGGCTCGGAGGTCCCAGTTGTCGTTGAGCTCGATATCCGCATAGCCGTCCACGAGGGTGAACCCGCCGCCCGAGCGGGCAAACTCGCCAATGATCGTGTACGACACGCGGGAGTGGACCTTGCCCGTGACACCCAGGCGGGTGGTGCCGAACTCGAAGCCGGTGGTCATGTCCTCGGTGCTGAAGGTGTAGCCGTCCGAGAAGTTCGCGTTGTAGCGGAACTGGGTGTACCCGACGACGCTCGGCATGAACTCGTTGGTCGTGGCGGCGAAGGAGCTGTGGGCGGACGCGTCCGCGACCACCTCGGCGTGCAGCGCGTTCTCGATATCGATCGAGAGGTCGGTCGGCTCGCCCGCGAGGGTGGTCCCCGCGGTCAGGACCAGGGCACCGAGCGTGGTCGTGGTGGTGGTGAGGTTCATGGGATCTGTCCTCTGGGGGAATCGGAGGGCCGGGATACGGATCGCGGCCTGCGCGGGCTATCGGCGGAGGCCCTCAGCCGGTCGAGCCGGTTCAGGCCCGCTGGGGCTCAATGCCGAGATCGCGCGTGAGAGTGCGACGCCTGTGCGGCCGAATCCCCCAACCGTGGGACCCCGCGGCTTGCCAGAACCGACGAGCCGGTGGAGAATCGAACGATGCCGATCACCCTCAATGGTTCCGCTGTGAAGGTCCGGGAACTCGTGGACGTGGCGCGCCGGGGGGCACCGGTCGCGCTCGGGCCCGACGCCACGCGCCGTGTTCGCGCCGCGCGCGAGGCGCTCGACGCCGCGATCGCCACGGGCGAGACCTTCTACGGTGTCAACACCGGATTCGGCTCCCTCAGCACGCGACGCATCGGCGGCGATGACCTCGCGGCATTGCAGGCGAACCTGATCCGATCGCACGCCGCGGGTGTCGGCGCTCCGCTGCCCACGGAAGTCGTCCGCGGGATGCTCTTCCTTCTTGTGGCATCGCTCTCCCGGGGGCGATCGGGCGTGCGCGTCGAGCTCATCGAAGCCATCATCGCAATGCTCAACGCGGGCGTCACACCGATCGTGCCCGAGACGGGGTCCGTCGGCGCGTCGGGCGATCTCGCCCCGCTCGCGCACGCGGCGCACGTGCTGATGGGCGAGGGGCAGGCGGAGCTCAACGGCGTCGTCATGCCAGGCGGCGAAGCACTCAACAACGCAGGGCTTGTGCCCTTCGAACTCGGCGCGAAGGAAGGCCTCGCGCTCATCAACGGCACGCACCTCATGGCCGCCCGGCTCGCGCTCGTCTGGGACGACTTCGAGCGGCTGTTCACCGCCGCGGTCACCGCCGCGGCGATGTCGATCGACGCCTGCCGGGGCACAGACACGTACCTCGACGAGCGCGTGTACATCGCCCGAAACCAGGCCGGCGCCGCCCACGTCGCAGGACTGATCCGCGACCGGATGGCGGAATCGGACATCCTCGCGTCGCACCGGTCCGGGGACCCACGCGTGCAGGACCCGTACTCCTTCAGGTGTGCGCCGATCGTGCTGGGCTCGGTCCGCGATGCGGGCGTCTACATCCGCGGACGGCTGGAGGCGGAACTCGGGGCCGTGACAGACAACCCGCTCGTGTTCGCCGACGGCGACGGGCCCGCCGAGATCGTCAGCGCCGGCAACTTCCACGGCATGCCCGCGGCGCTCCCGTTGGATGTCACCGCGATCGCGCTGAGCCACCTCGCGGGTATCTCAGAACGCCGTGTCTATCACATGCTGAGCGTGTTCGACCCCGAGACGAAGCTCAACCCGTTCCTGAGCCCGCAGCCGGGGCTGCACTCCGGGCTCATGATCGCCCAGTACACCGCCGCTGCCGCGTGCAACGAGCTTGTCGGGCTCGCGAACCCCGCGAGCGTCGCAAACATCTCCACGAGCGCGGGGATGGAGGATTACAACTCCTTCGGCCCGCGCGCCGCGGCCAAGGCATCTAGAGGGATCGAATTGGCGCGCTCGGTCATCGCGATCGAGTTGCTCTGCGCCGCTCAGGCGATGGAGAGCCACCGCCCACTCAAGACCGGCGCCCGCCTCGAACGCGCCCACGCGACGATCCGATCCAGAGTCTCCCCGCTGACGGTCGATCGATCGCCCACCCCGGACATCGAGGCGATCGCAGCGCTCATCGACGAGGGCGCGTTCGAGGACTGACGATCAGTCGATCCCGAACGCCTCGCGGGCACCCTCGTTGTTCGGCTGACCGAGCAGCTCCTCAAGCCGATAGAACGAGACCGACTCCGCGTGCCCGTCGGCGAACCCGACGATCACGGTCCCGTCGTAGGGCGCAAAGTAGCTCGCACGGTCGATCACGCACAACTGCGTGGCGTCGAAGGTCATGCCCGCCCCTTGAAACATCGCGTAGTCCGGGCCGCCATCGGCGGCAGGGCCCAACGGCGAAACCAGGATCTCCGCCGGAATGAACCCATCATCGATCAGGCTCCGGAACGAGTCGGGGAAATTGTCCCCGTGCTCTTGGGACCAGATCGCCATCGCCTGCGTGATCGACCGGACCTGCACCTTCGCGTTGAGAGCCTTCGCGCTGGCGCGCGCCTTGCCGAGTGCAGGCAGCAAGATCCCCGCCATCAGCGCCGGGGCGGCGACGCCCTGCATGTCCGCGAGGGTTGCGGCGCCCGCCGCGGTCATCACGAGCATCGACCGGTCCATGACCGCGTGCTGGATGTAGTCGTCGCCCTCCCACCACGTTACCGAGCCCGCCGCCCGGGTGTCACGCACAAACGCCCCGTACGGGGGCATCAGCGGGCCCTCAACACGGTCCGGGTTCTGGGGTGAGCGCACGCCGTTCGCGATCGCGGAGGTCAGCATGCTCGTCAGCCCGTACCCACGCCGAGCGACACGCGGGACATCGAGGTATTGCAGCTGCCCCGCGCCGGACGCGGGCATCTTGTCGAGGACGACGCGTTGGAACTCGGGGGTGTCGAGCACGGAGCGTCCACCGCCCGCCGCCTGGCGCACGGCCTCACGCAACGACACGGGCGAGAGTGTCACGATCAGCTTCCCATCGACCACCGCCCACGAGGGCTCCAGCGGCACGGGGATCCCCGGCGCTGTCAGCGTGAACGCGTCGTGCCCGTTGAGATCCCACCCGCGGACACGGACGTACCCGCGGGCATACTCGGCCGCCGCGTCGTTCGCCTGGGCAACGAGGTTCGCGTGCGCCGCGCCGAAGGCCGCGGCGTCCTTGAGCTCAACGATCGCGACGGTGGAGAAGAGCCCCCCGCCGCCGGTCTGATCGGCCTGGTACGCGATCCAGCGCGGTCCGAGGTTCTCCAGGAGGTCGGCTCGGACGTCCACGCCGAGCTCGGCGCTGATGTCCGTGAGCGGGTCTTCGCCCAACTCGAGCATCGCGTTGTCGTACATCGCGAGGTAGGCAGGCATGCTGAACACGCTCGCCATGAGACGCGTCGGGTTCTCGGGGATCACACGGAGATGCTCGGGTTGAATGCCAAGCTCCGGGGTGATGCCCGCGCTCGACATCGCGGCCCGGGCGTTGATCATCCGCGTCACCGCATGAATATCCGGCCCGAGCGCCCCGACCGCTCCGTCGATGACCGGCGCGTCGGGCCCAACCCAGCCCGTTGCCCGGAGCGCCTGTGCCTGCACCGGGTCCTGCATCTCGATCATGGGCATGACCGCTGTGGTCAGGCGGGGCAGGTCCAGGTGCACGGACATCCAGGCTTCGGAACCTTCTGGCAGCCCGCCGGGGTTCACGGCGAGTTCCGCCGGCGCCGGGTCACCCAGCGTGAACGATGCCGCCGTCCCGCCGGGCTGGTCGGTCGTCGTGACGACGATCGGTCCCATGGGCGAGTCCACGATCGTGGCGCCCTCCGTCTCGCCCTCGCGTGTCGGAAGCCCGACAGTGCCGACCTCGCCGATCACGCGCCGCGCCAGCTCGCCCGCGTCCGCGCCGTCGCGGAACGTCAGCGCAACGCCGAACCCGGGCTCTGCGTCCGTTGTCACGACCCGCATCGCCATCGCGCTCGTCAGCAGGTCCCAGCCGAGCTGGATCCGGCGAGGGGCCTCTGGGTCGCCATCGAGCTCGCCTGGGAGTTCGACGAGGCGGGCGTCAAGCAGCCTGAGGGCTTCAAGCACGCCCGCGTCCTTCGCGTGCGGCCTGATTCCGTCGATCCCGGCCGAGCGAATATCGAGCACCACGGCCCCCGCGTCCTGCGCGGGAGAAGGGCTCACGGCGGCCAAGGCACACACGAGCGCGGCGGTCACACTGACGGTCCGAATCATGGTCTCTCCTCAGACTGGGATGCGTTCGGAGTGTACCGGCTCGACCGCGGGCGGCGAGGGCGGGACGGTTAGACTTGGGTGCAATCCGAGGGAGCCCCATGACAACGACCAGCACGCGACGCCTGATCCCCGAGCCGCAGAGCCGCACCATCCGCGCCCCGCGCGGCACCGCCCTCTCCTGCAAGACCTGGCAGGCCGAGGCGGCGATGCGGATGCTCATGAACAACCTCGACCCGGAGGTCGCCGAGCACCCCGAGTCGCTCATCGTCTACGGCGGGCGCGGGCAGGCGGCTCGATCGTGGGAAGCCTACGACGCGATCATCGAGACCCTGCAACGCCTCGAAGCGGACGAGACGCTCCTCGTCCAGTCCGGCAAGCCCGTGGGCGTCGTCAAGACGACCGTCGATTCGCCGCGCGTGATGATCGCGAACTCGAACCTGGTCCCCCACTGGGCGACGCAGGAGCACTTCGACGACCTCGCCGCCAAGGGCCTGATGATGTACGGCCAGATGACGGCCGGCTCGTGGATCTACATCGGCACGCAGGGCATCCTGCAGGGCACCTACGAGACGTTCGCCGAGTGCGCCCGCCAGCACTTCGGCGGCACCCTCGCGGGGACGCTGTCCGTCACCGCGGGGTGCGGCGGGATGGGCGGCGCCCAGCCGCTGAGCGTGACCCTCAACGGCGGCGCCTGCCTCATCGCGGACGTCGATCGCACACGTCTCGACCGGCGCGCGCACGACAAGTATCTCGACGAAGTGATCGAAGACCTCGACGCCGCGATCGACGCGTCCCTCGCCGCCAAGGAAGCCAAGCGGGCGTGGTCCATCGGATGGCACGGCAACGCCGTAACCATGCTCGAGCGCCTCCTCGAGCGCGGCGTCACCCCGGACACGCTCACCGACCAGACCAGCGCCCACGATCCGCTGCACGGGTACTGCCCGGTGGAATACACGTTCGACCAGGCCGCCGAGGCTCGCGATTCGGACGAGCGTGCATACACCAAACGCTCGCTCGCCTCCATGCGCCGGCACGTCGAAGCGATGGTCGCACTCCAGAAGCGCGGCGCCATCACGTTCGACTACGGCAACAACATCCGCCAACGCGCGCAGGATGAGGGCTTTGCAGATGCGTTCGCGTTCCCCGGGTTTGTGCCGGCGTTCATCCGCCCGCAGTTCTGCGTTGGGCGAGGGCCCTTCCGGTGGGCGGCCCTCTCGGGCGAACCGGCCGACATCTACAAGACCGACAAGGCGCTGCTCGATCTCTTCCCAAAGGGGCAGGGCGACTACAACGACTCGCTGCACCGCTGGATTCTCAACTGCCACGCGAAGCCCGATGCCCTGCTCGCAGGAGACTGGGATCAGTGCGAGCCCCGGTTCGCGTTCCAGGGGTTGCCGTGCCGGATCTGTTGGTTCGGGCTCGGCGAACGCGACAAGGCCGGGCTCCTGTTCAACGAGATGGTCGCGGACGGCCGCCTGAGCGCGCCCGTCGCGATCGGGCGCGATCACCTCGACTGCGGGTCCGTCGCGAGCCCGAACCGCGAGACCGAGTCGATGCTCGACGGGACCGACGCGGTCTCGGATTGGCCCCTGCTGAACTTCGCGGTCAACGTCGCGTCGGGCGCGAGCTGGGTGAGCTTCCACCACGGCGGGGGTGTCGGGATCGGGTTCAGCCAGCACGCCGGTCAGGTTGTCGTCGCCGACGGCACGCCCGAGGCAGCCGCCCGCGTGCGGCGTGTCCTGACCAACGACCCCATGATGGGCATCCTCCGCCACGCCGACGCGGGCTACAGCGACGCGAAGACCTGCGCCGCGCGCCAAAGCGTGGACATCCCGATGAACATGGGCTGATTCCCTATTTGTTGGAATGCCGGCCCGGGCACGCTGGTTCGGTTGGGGTCACACCCAAGGAGTACACGCATGAACGCCCGTCTCGCCGCTGTCGCCCTCGCTGCTGTCTCTGGAATTGCCGTCGCTGAGCCCGGGATGACGCCCACGTCGTCCACGGGCGAGCCCGAGCCCGCCCAGTTCACCGAGGACGGCAAGCTCGCCCCCCGCACCGGGCTGCCCATCGGGTACGACGCCCCGGACGCACGCCTCCGCGATGGCGAGGGCGAAGAGGTCCAGCTTGCCGAGTTGATCGAAGAAGCCGAAGGCCCGGTCGTGCTTGTTTTTTACCGCGGCGGGTGGTGCCCGTATTGCACGCGGCACCTCGCCGAGCTGCAGGACGCGCTGCCCGAGCTCGAGGAGCTGAACGCGACGCTGCTCGCCATCTCGCCCGAGTCGTACGACAAGCTCGAGGTGTCGGAAGAGAAGGCCGAATCCGAGTTCACGCTGCTCAGCGACGCGACCAACGAGGCGGCGAAGGCGTACAACCTCATCTTCGACGTCGATTCTGACACCGAATCGCGCTACCGCAACTACGGCATCGACCTCGACACTTGGAACGCGACCGGCGAATGGAAGCTCCCCGTGCCAGCCGTCTTCGTGATCGACGCCGACGGCGTCATCCAGTGGCGCCACGTGGACGAGGATTACCGCAAGCGATTGGCACCCAAGAAGCTCGTCGAAGCGGTCGAGAAGGTCGCCCGGGGCTAACCGCGCTCGGTCCACGGGTACACGGCGACTTCCGAGCCGTCCGCGACCACAACCGAGTCCGGCCGGGCATCCCCGAGCCACGCCCATTCGTCGCCGTACAGAGCGCCGGCGTCGATGTCGATCGTTGTGTCCAGCACGCGGTGGATCGCCCAGGTCGGGTGCTCGACGCGGTAGAGCGTCGGCGTCCCGCCGCGGGTTCGCCCGTACCCCCACTCGTGCTCCTTGAAGTGGTGTTCGAGCGAGCCCGGTTCGGGGACGAGGCGTTCGGCGGCGACTCGCGCGCCGATCCGGTGCTCTATCCCACCGAACCGGAATCGATGGTCGATGTGCAGTTCGCCGTCCGACTCGGCGGTCGAGACGCTCATCGCCGCTCGGGCGTACGGCTCGTTGTACACGACCCGCGCCACGAGCGACGTGAGCCGGCTGGGCACGAGCTCGCGGACGAAACAAACGCCGCGGTGTTGGCCGTCCGTGACGTAGAAGCGCAGGTTGACTTCCGGGAAGTTCACGCACCCGGGCACGCGGAATCCCCGGACTCGGGTGTCGAGAAACTCGAACGCGACGAGGCTGACATATACCCGCCCCCGCCAGCGGTCGAGTTCGAGCCCGGCGGGCAGCCTCGGTGTGAGCAGGGCCGGGTCGGTCTCGTACTGGGCAAGGATGAGCCGGCGCCACCGGGCCGTGAGGAATGGGCGGCGGGAATGGACAGCGTCTGGCATGCACGATTCTAAGCAATCTTGCTGCACCCGCCGGTCTGTCGTTATCTTCGGATTATGGCCGACGACCAGATCTACGACCTCGCGCCCGAAGAGCCGAAGCGGCCGAGCCCGACGTACGCTCCGATCAAACCGTCCGGGCTTGACGCTGGCAAGCCCATGCCGTGCCCGCACTGCGGCTACGACCTGCGTGGCACCCCCGGGCAGCCCTGCCCCGAGTGCGGCAACAAGGTCTCACAGACGCGCATCCGGGCCGAGCGTGAGCGGCTTGAACGCAAGTTTCACCAGCAGGCGTGGTTCCCGTCCGTCCTCACAATCGCGATCGGCATCGCGGCGATCATCCTCGCCAGCGGGTACGCCGGCTCAAGCACGGGCGGCGGGGCCGCCGGCGCGACTGGGTACATCCTCTATTGGATGATCTCCCTCGCGATCTCGGTCGTCGTCGGCTGGGTCGTCTACCCGGTGCTCGCGTTCCTGTGGATCGGGTGGTCATCTTCGATCCCGACGACGGCGCTGCAGCTCGCCGGGGCGTACGCCGGGGCGACGGCGACGTTGGCCGTCCTCGAGCTCACCGGGCTGCCCATCATCCCGTTGCTGACCTCCACGGCGGTCCTGATCGGGCTGTTGTGCAAGCTGATGGACGTGGATCAGAACGACGCCGTCGCGCTCGCGGTCATCAGCTGGGGCATCAAGTGGATGATCGCGATCTTTGTCCTCAACGCGATCATCCAGTCCGGCGGCATCTGAGACTCGGGGTCGCTGGACGCGGTAGGCTTGGCTCGTGCGAATCCCCCACGGCAAGCCCGGCGTGTGGCCCGACGCGATCGGCGCGGGCCGGTTCGCGGCGGGGATCCGCCGTGACAGCCCGGAGGGTTGCTGCATCGCGTTGATCGGGATGCCCGACGACACGGGCGTGGGTCTGAACCACGGCAGGCCGGGCGCTGCGGAGGGGCCGAGTGCGTTCCGTGCGGCGCTCGCCCGCTATGGCACGGGGCAACCGGCGGGGTTCGACTGGCCACTGGTCTTTGACGCGGGTGACGTCACACCCGCGGGGGACGACATCAACGAGACCCACGCGCGCGTTACTGAAGCGGTGAGCGCGGTTCTCGACGCGGGGTTGCTGCCCGTGGGCATCGGGGGCGGGCACGACCTGACGTTCCCGTTTGTGCGCGCCATCGCGGCGTTCCAGCCCGATCCGATGGTCGGTGTCTACTTTGACGCCCACCTGGACGTCCGTGATGAGCTGGGCAGCGGGATGCCGTTCCGCCGACTTCTGGAGGGCGGGCACGCTCGGGAGCTGCACGTGCACGGGCTCGACCGGTTCGCGAACTCGGCGGAGCACGTCGCGTGGTTCCTCGCGAACGGCGGCAAGGTCGGCGACTTCGGTCGGAAGATGGACTGGCCCGAGGGGAACTTGTTCGTGAGCCTGGACCTGGATGTCCTCGATCAGGCGCACGCACCGGGGGTATCGGCGATGAATCCGAACGGGTGGTCCCCCATGCTGTGCGAGCAATGGTGCCGGGCGGCGGGGTTGTGCGAGCGGGTGCGGTGCTTCGACATCATGGAGTTGTCGCCGCCGCATGACGAGCGCGGTCGCACGGCCCGACTCGCAGCGCGCATGTTCCTCTCGTTCCTCTCCGGTTTTGCAGGGCGCGAGTCATGAGTGAGCAGGACTTCCCACCACCCCAGCCGCTGGTGATCCGCAACGCGCGGGTCTTGACCATGGGCGACGGCCCCGGCCCGCGACGCGGCCGTTCGATGCGCGATCTCGGCGCGATCGGCGGGTGCGACGTCGAGATCCTCGGCGGCGTCGTGACCCGCATCGGGCCCGACCTCGACGTCGAGCCGGACGACGAGCTGGGCGAGATCGACGCGTGCGGCGCGGTGCTGATGCCCGGCTTCGTCGATTGCCACACGCACGCGTGCTGGGCGGGCGAGCGTCTTGACGAGTGGGACCGGAAGCTCGCGGGCGCGAGCTATCTCGAGCTGCTCGAAGCCGGCGGCGGGATCATGTCCACGGTGCGTGCCGTCCGCGCGGCAGACGACGAGCAACTCGCGGTTGATCTGTTCGCACGCCGGGCGGCGATGCTCGAGCACGGCTCGTGCGCGATCGAGGTGAAAAGCGGGTACGGGCTGAGCACCGCCGACGAGCTCCGGATGCTCGACGCGATCGAGGCGAACGCGGGCACGCCCACTCAGTATGTCACCCCCACCGCGTGCATCGGGCACGCGATCGATGGTGACCCGGACACGTTCGTCGCGCGCACGATCGAGGAGACCCTTCCCGCCGTGTCCGAGGCGTACCCGGGCGTCGCGATCGACGCGTACTGCGAGCAAGGGGCCTGGTCGCTTGATCAGTGCCTCAGACTCTTCGATCGAGCCCTCGAGCTCGGACACTCGGTGCGGGTGCACGCGGACCAGTTCAACGACCTGGGCATGATCCCCGAAGCGATCCGGCGCGGGTTCGCGAGTGTCGATCATCTCGAGGCGACGAAGCCTGAGCACCTCGCGGCGCTCGCCGAGTCGGGCACGTTCGGCGTCATGCTGCCGTGCTCTGGGTGGCACACGGACGGGCGGTACGCGAACGGACGTGCGTTCGTCGATGCCGGTGGGGCGCTGGCGATCGCGACGAATTACAACCCGGGATCCTCTCCTTGCGGGTCGATGCCGGCGGCGATCGCGCTGGCGGTGCGTCACCTCGGGCTCACGCCTGCCGAGGCGATTGTGGCGAGCACGGTCAATCCGGCGGCGTTGCTGGGCTTGGAAGAAACGCACGGTCGCGTCGCGGTGGGCATGCCGGCGAATCTCATCCTGCTGCGTCACGACGACGAGCGGATGCTCGCGTATGAGTTTGGGATGAACCCGGTCGTGCACGTCATCGCGAACGGGTACGTGCTGGCTGAGTGGTGACGCGTCAGGCGTCCGCGGTTGCTCGCGCCATCTCGAGCACGCGTTCGACGAGCTTGCCGACGCCCTCG
>JAUHXM010000037.1 GCA_030426605.1 Phycisphaerae bacterium
CGTTGGTTCGAAGTCGCGAGGAGGCGGTCGTGGCCACTAACGTTGCTCCACCGAAGAACACAGGCGGCGGTGGCTTCGTCTTTGAGGACGACGTCTGCGCATGGCTCCTGGCCACCATGCTGGTGGGGGAGTCGGTCTTCGGGGCGGACTGCGGCGCGCCCGTGCAAGTGGATTTTCAGACCCGTCCTGATGGTTGGTTCCTGGATGACGTTCTTGTGACCACCGATGCGGGGGCGACGCATCATCGCTTTGCGCTCTCCGACAAGAGCAACGTTCAGTTCACGGCCACGTCCGCGCCCTCGGCTTCGCCGGGCCCGTTCACCACGCACCCCATCACGGCGACCTTCATCGGCACCCGGATCTCGTCTGCCAACTTCTTGCGCACGTCCTGCGTGAGAGTGAACAGATCCACCTGAATCCGCCCGCACGTCGGGCACGCGATCAGCTCGGCGCCCTTGCGCTCCCGAAGCCCGAGCGACCAGAGCAGCTCAAGCCCGTCCTCGACCTCATAGACGGGATCCGACGCGTAGCTGATCCGGATCGTGTCGCCCACGCCATTGGCGAGCAGCGTCCCCAGCGCGAAGACCGAGCGGATGCACCCGGTCTCCTTGGGCCCCGCGTGCGTCACGCCCAGGTGCAGCGGGTACTCGAAGCGCTTTGAGATCTCCGTGTACGCGTCGATCACGAGCGTCGCGTCCATGGACTTGGCGCTGATCGCGATGTCGTCGAACCCAGCATCGTCGAAGATGTCGAGGTATTCCTCGAGCTTGGCGATCATGATCGCGAGCATGTACCCGTGCTTCTGATCCGAGAAGTACGCGCCGAGCTCTTTCGCGCGGGCCTGCTTGTCCTTGCGCTCGATGATCGAGCCCTCGTTGACGCCCACGCGGATCGGGATGCCGTTGCCGTTGTTCGCCTGCTTGCACGCCTCGATCACCTGGATGACCTGCTCGCGGTCCTGGATGTTGCCCGGGTTGAGCCGGATCTTGTGCACGCCCGCCTCGACGGCTTCGAGGGCGCGTTTGTAATGGAAGTGCACGTCGGCCACGATCGGGACGGTCGTCTGGTTCAGGATCTCGGGCAGCGCCGCGGTGTCCTTCTTCTCGGGAACGGCGACGCGGACGACGTCCGCCCCGGCCGCGGTCAGCTTGTGGATCTCCGCGACGCAGGCGTCGATGTCGTGCGTGTACCCGGCGGTCATCGTCTGGACGGAGACCGGCGCGGGCCCGCCGTCCTCGGGCGTTGCGGTGGGGGAGGCGTTCGGGAACCGGGCGCTGCGCGCGCCACCCCCGACGCGGACGAGCCCGGTTCGGGAGTCTCCGAGGACAATCTGGCGTGTGGGTCGGCGTGGCGTCATCGGCGGATCCTACGAGGGTGACTCGCTCTTGGGTTCGCCGGAGGTCGCCGGACGGACGCGGTTGGCGAATTTGCACCTACGGAGCCCGAGCCAGGCGAAGACCTCGAAGAAGAGGAAGCCGGCGATAATGGGCACCAGCGGCAACCAGACCACAATTGGCTTCCATGACATCGAAATGAAGCGCTCGGAGAACGAGTAGGCGACGATGGACATGGTGAAACCAACTGCTGCGATCAACCAGCCGATCGTTCCGTGGGTACAGATCGTTGCGGCAGCGTCCGGACTGATCCGAAATCTACGACGTGCGGCGATGAACGCAATTCCCCGCGACTCAACCATCGTGAGGAGCGCGAGGGTCATCCAGACCCCAAAGAACAGGAAGAGCGCGAGTGCCCCAAACCCAGCAATATACCAGAGCAATGGAACTTCGGACTGGCCTTGGAACGACGGGACGATGACGGCAATCACGATGAGCAGTGGGAGGATTGCGGCGCTAATGATGTGAGTTGCTCGACCAAATCCCTTCGCGCTCAAGTGTGGATCGAACGAAATCGTGTCCAATGATCGTCGGGGCGTCAATAACACAAGGCATGCCGTATCCACGTAATCCCGGGCATTCGGACGTCCTCGCTGCCACGCCGTCCCCACCCGCCGCTCTGGCAGGCTCTCCGCGATCGCCTTGCCGCACTCCGGGCAGTTCCCCGCCGGGTCGAGCCCCTCGAGGACGTACCCGCACCGCTCGCACAGCAGCGTGTACTCGTCCTCCCACGGCGTCTCGCGGCCCATCGCCCGATCCTACCGCGTATCCTGTCCGGCCCATGATCACCGTTCGGCGCATCCCGATGGACGACCCCCTCTTCGCGCAGGCGGTGGACCTTCGCCAGCGGGTCCTGCTGGAACCCGTCGGGTGGAGCTACCAGGAATACCTCGACGAGTCGCCCGGGCGTGAAGAGAAGTGCCACCACTTCGTGGCGCTCGCGGATCACCCCGAGGGCCCGCGGGTCGTGGGGGTCGCGATGCTCTTGCCCGGCGGCGGGGACGGACTCAAAGCACCCGGCGCCTCGACGAACCCAGGCAACGTGGGCAAGGTGCTCCAGGTCGCCGTCGATCGCCAGATGCATGGGCAGGGGATCGGCCGCAAGGTCATGGTCTCGATCGAGGCGTTCGCGTTCGCCCCGGAGGACGCCGGCGGGCTTGGGCTCGACGGGCTCTACTGCCACGCCCAGGAGACCGCGATCGGGTTCTACGACACCCTCGGGTGGGCGATCGAGTCGGACGAGTTCGACGAAGCCGGCATCGTCCACAAGCGGATGGGCATCCGGGCCCCGAAGGCGTCCTGAGGGCCCGCGGCTGGGTTGGCCACCCATTTGAGTGCATCTGATCGACGCCGCGGACATATAGTGTGAACATGGAATCGCGCCCTATGCACGCATCCGAGCACATGACGACGCCCGCACGCGACGTCCTGCGCCGGCACGGCATCAGGTGCACACGCCAGCGTGAGGTGATCTACGACGCCCTCCGGGCGTCCAAGGCGCACCCGACGGCGGAGCAGTTGCTCGGCATGGTCCGCGACTCGGACCCCAAGATGAGCCTCGCGACGGTGTACAACACGCTCGAGGCGCTCGCCGAGAACGGGCTCGCCAGGCGGATCGCCAGCCCGGTGGGCAACGGGCCGTCGAGGTACGACGCGGACATCTCGCGGCACGTGCACCTGACGCTCGCGGATGGGCGCGTGCTGGACCTGCCCGACGAGCTCGCCGAGGCGATCAAGAACGCGATCCCCGCGGATCTGCGCGAGCGGATGAGCCGGCAGGCGGGCGGCGACGTGGGCCCGATCCACGTCGAGCTCATCGCGGGCGGCCCGAAGCGCGCCCGATAACGCGTACGTCCGAAAGTCACTCGTTCTCGATGGAGCGGATCGGCGTGCGTGCCGATATGCCGCGTGAACCCACGCGGAGACCGCCATGCCAATCGACGCGAACGATCCGACCCCCACCAACGTTGAACGCCGCCGGTTCGAGCGCTTCGCGCTCGTGCCCGGGTACACCGCCGTCGCGGTCCGCCGGCGTGGCGAGGGCGGCCCGTGGCACCTCGGGCACGCGTACGACGTCTCCGAGGGCGGCGTCCGGTTCGAGCTCGATCACGCCTTTGAGCCCGGGTCCGTCGTCGAGATGAAGCTCGACCTGCCCCGGTCCTCGGTCGCCGAGGGGTTCGACGCGGACGCCGAGGCGTCCATCGGGATGACCGCCCGCGTGGTCTGGTGCGACGCCGACGGCGCGTGCGACGCGAAGCTCGGCGTCGAGATCGCCCGCTTCGCCGGCGAGTCCGACCGCGATCGCCTGGTCCGCCACCTGACCGGCGGCCGGTTCCAGCGAGCGGCCTGAGAGCACCCCCGGGCTTGGATTACGGTCTCGGGGGGCTATCGTCCGCCGATGTTTGTCGATCGCGCACTGATCACGGTCCGAGGCGGCGATGGCGGCGGGGGGCACGTCTCCTTCCGACGCGCCAAGGGTCTGCCCAAGGGGGGGCCCGACGGCGGCGACGGCGGCAAGGGCGGCGATCTCGTCTTCGTCGCGGACCCCGGCGTGAACACGCTCCTCGATTTCCGCGGCGTCCGCCTGTGGCGCGCCGAGGACGGCGAGGCCGGACGCAAGAAACAGCAGCACGGCGCGAACGCGCCCGACCGGGTGATCAAGGTCCCGCCGGGCACGCAGGCGTTCGACGCGCACTCGGGCGAGATGATCTGCGATCTGGGGGCGGGCGATCGGTTCGTGGTCGCCGCGGGCGGGCGTGGCGGGTTCGGCAACGAGCACTTTAAGAGCTCGACGAACCAGGCGCCGCGCACCTCGACGCCCGGAGAGCCGGGCGAGGAGCGCGACCTGCGCCTCGAGCTCAAGCTGATCGCGGACGTCGGGCTCGTCGGGCTGCCCAACGCGGGCAAGTCCACGTTGCTCAAGGCGCTGACACGCGCGGACCCGAAGATCGCTGACTACCCGTTCACGACACTCAGCCCGCAGCTGGGCATCGCGCCGCTCGACCCCGCGCGCCGGCTCGTGATGGCGGACATCCCCGGGCTGATCGAGGGCGCGGCGCAGGGTGCCGGGCTCGGGCACGACTTCCTGCGCCACATCGAGCGCACGAGCGTGCTGCTGCACGTGCTCGACGCGGCGCCGCTGGACGGGTCATCGCCCGCGGAGAACTACCGCAAGATCCGGGCGGAGTTGGGCGAGTACTCGATCGAGCTCGCCGAGCGTCCGGAGGTGATCGCGCTCAACAAGATCGACCTGCTGGGCGGCCAGGACGCGGGCGAGCGCGCCCTGCAGGATCTGCGGGGTGAGCTCCGCCTCGGGGCCGACCACCCCGTGATCGCCGTGTCCGGCGGCGCAGCGATGAATCTCGCGCCGTTGCTCGAAGCGCTCTGGCTCCAGCTGCACGACGCGGACGAGGTGATGGAGGGGTGGAAGCCCGCGCCGTGACGGGTGTTCGCTCAGCCCGGTGATCGCGCCGCGTCGTCGAGCTTGCCGAACCGTGTGTCGAGCGCCCGCCGCAGCTTGCCCGCGGCGTCGCTGATCACGTCGTACATGTCCGCGCCTTCGGCGGTGACGGACACGGGATCCAACCCGCGCGGGCGGGCTTCGAGCATGCACCGCTTGTCGTCGTCCGATTTTTTGTGCGCGTTGTGGTCTCCCAGGTGGGCTTCGATGCGCGTGAGGCGATCCTCGAAACGCCCGAGTTCGTGGTCCACACGCTGGTGCACGTGCCCCGCAATCGGGTCGGTGAGGTCGAATCCGTTCGCGTTGATCTCGATATGCATGGCAACCTCCTGCGCGGGCGTACGACGCTCGGGCGCCGAGGTTCGTATCCGCGATCAAAAATCGATGCCCAACAACACCACCCATTCCGGGTTCCCCGCCCCGCGTTTGCGCCGCTTGCCCGCGGCGCCGCCGAGCACGGGGCTTCTGGTCCACCCCAGGACCTCGACACCCAACGCGGGCAACTCATCGCGGACCGATTCAGCGAGGCGCTCCGCGTCCGCCGGGTCGAGGACGCCGCCCTCGCCGAGCTGTGCCTGATCCGCCTCGTAGTGGGGCTTGATGAGCGAGATGATGCGTCCGCCGGGCTTGATCCACTTCAACGCCGCGGGGATTGCTTTGTCTTGGCGCGTCCACCCGAGATCGATCACGACCAGATCGACGCGCTCGGGCGGCTCGACGTGCAGCGCGTTCGAGCGTTCCATCACGGTGACACGATCGTCGTTGCGGAGTTTCCATGCGAGCTGGCCGTAGGCGGTATCGACCGCGAACACGCGCGCGGCGCCGCGTTGCAGCAGGCAATCGGTGAACCCGCCCGTCGAGCACCCGAGGTCGGCGCACACGAGGGCGGTCACGTCGAGGGCGAATGTGTCGATGGCGTGCTGGAGCTTGAGCCCGCCGCGCGAGACGTAAGGGTTGACGGGATCGGGGCGGGGCGCGTCGGGCGCGCTCATACCTGGACGAAGACCGGCTTGGGTTCGGCGTCGGCGGTCGCCGTCGTCGGCGCGCCCGAGACCGAGATGCCCACGATCGCGACGCCGAGCTCGTCGGCCCGCTGGATCGTCTGGTCCCGGTCGAGCATGATGACATCGCCCGCGGCGATCGCGAGGCAGCGCCCGCCGTGCCGGTGCAGGTTCTCGATGGTCTGGAGACCGATGGTGGGAACGTCCGACCGGCGGTCGTGCCCGGCGCGGGCACCCTTGATGAGCGTCCACCCCGAGCGACGGCAGAGCCCGCCGGTGCGCTCGATCATGCCATCCGTGCCCTCGACGCCCTCGACGGAGATCACGTCCCGCTCGCGCACGGACAGCGACTGCCCGATGTCCAGACGGAGCAGCTCTCCGAGCAGCGGCCACGCGAACTCGACGTCCGCGAGTTGCTCAGCCGTCGGCTTGGTCGCGGTCATCACGCCCGGCTCGGCGAGGTGATCGGGGATCGGCGAGGTCGAGTCGATGAGCGACACGCCCTGGCGGTCGAGTTCCTCGGCGATCGCGGCGAGCACCGCGTGAGAGCGTTTGTCATGGCGGAGGTGCCGGTACCACGCGACAACGGTGCGGACATCGGGCACGTTGCGGACGAGCTTCCACCGGTCGTGCATCAGGCGGGCCTTGTCCACCTTGCCGACCATGATCGCGTGGCGGGCGCCGGTGCCGCGGAGTGCCTTGCCCCACGTCCCGACGCGCAGCAGCCCGACGTCGCGGAACGAGTCGCACAGTTCGGGGAGCTCTTCCTCATACTGGCTCGAGAGACCGAGCCCGTGGACGGTGTGCCCGGCTTCGCGAAGGCCTTTCGCCACGAGGATCGGCAAGCGACCACCGCCCGCGATCAGCCCGATGGGGGCCGGGGGCTCGGGGGGGTCGGGCAGGATCGTGACGACGCTGTTCATACGTTCAACGCACCTGTCATCGGGGACGCGCGGCGGGCCCGTCTCGGGCATGATTCGCGGCGTGTGCCCCTTCGGATGAGCCCCAAGTCTAGCTCAAGTCTCGGTCGCCAGCGGGGTTGGGCTCCAATGGGGCGCAATCTGCACCCAATTGTATGTGTTTTGTTTGTGCCCTGGCACGCCCCATCCTTCCCTACACTCCACGCATGACAAGGACGTCCTCCAGCCCATACGAGATCGGACGCACCGACGGGGCGTGCTCGCACACCGGCGAGCCGCTCGTCCCGGGCGATCCGTTCGTCGCCGTGGTCGTCGAGACCGAGGATGGGACGCTCGCGCGGGCGGACTACAGCGTCGCCGCGTGGGACGGCGGGGCTCGCCCGCAGGCCCCGGTCTTCGCCGCCTGGCGGAGCGTGGTGCCCGACCCGACCGCCAGACCCAAGCCCCTGATCGACGACGGCGAGCTCATGGACCTCTTCGAGCGCGACGTGCCCGACGACGACGAGGAGCGCCTCGCGTTCCGGTACCTGCTCGGGCTCGTCCTGATCCGCAAACGCAAGCTCGTCTACGAGGGCGGCGTGCCCGCGGACGCGAAGCACGACAAACGCGGCGTGATGCACGTGCGCGTCCCGGGCAAGACCGCGTCGGGCGAGAAGCACCCGATCATCGAGGTCATCGACCCTGGGCTCAGCGACGAGCGTGCTGCGGAACTCGCAGAGCAGCTCGATGCGATCATGAACGCCGACGACGGGAGCGCGGATTGAAGCCGATCGCGTGTCTGCTCGGGGTCGTGCTGCTGGCGCTGGGCGGGTGCTCGGGGCTGGACGCGCCGGATCGCGGCGCAGCACCGGGCATGCCGCCACCGAGTTATGCGGCGATCAGCGCGGCGTACAACGCACGCGTCGATGGGCTCGACCGCTTATGGGCGCGCGCCGTCGTGCGTGTTGAGGGCGAGGACGCGGAAGGCAAACGCCTGCGCGAGCAGGCGGAGGGGCATCTGCAGATCGAGCAGCCCAACAAGCTGTCGCTTTCGATGGGCAAGGTCGGCAAGCCCTTCTTGCACCTGGGGTCGGATGATCAGAACTACTGGTGGTTTGACGCGCTCGATGAGGGCAACGAGATCGGGCTGATCGGCCGGCACGATCTGGCGACGCCCGACAAAGCCGCCGCGCTCGGGCTGCCCGTGCACCCGCTGGACCTGATCGAGCTGCTCGGCATCTCGCCGCTGCCCGACGACGTGCGGACGGTGGGGTGGTCGAAGGACCGGACGCTGGCGGTGTTCAACGTCCCCGCGCGCTGGGGCGCCCGGTGGGTGTGGGTGGACCCCGAGACGTTCGAGCCGGTGCGGATCGCGCTGACGGACGAGGCGTTTAACGTCGTCGCCGAGGCCGAGCTGTCGCACTACGAGATCGCCCGCATCGACGGCGACGCGACCCGACGACCGATGGTCGCGACGCGGGTCGTCGTGCGCACGCCCGGCTTTGATGGGTTCGCACGCATCACCATGAGCGAGCCCAAGAACCGGTCGATCCCGCGTGTCGCGTTTGACCTGGACCGGCTGCGCTCGCGGTACAACGTCGATGCGCTGACGGACGTGGACGACCCCGCGTTCCGGGCGGGCGACCCGGTGCCGGGCGGGTGATGCGATTCGGATGGATCAGCGTTGCGTTGTGGGCACTACTCGCATGGGGCACGCCCGCGCACGCGCAGGGGATCGGCGGTGGGGCTGGCGCGGCCCCCGCGCACGCGTGGATGGTGGTGCAGACGGACGACGGCGCGCGGGTCGTGCACCTGCCACCTCGCGCGCTGAGCCCCCGGCCGGCGGACCCCGGTTCGGTCCGGTCGGCGCGCGAGCTGGCGTCCATGCCCGTGGCGTGCGCCGCGATCGGCGAGCGCGTCTACCTGGCGTTCCGCGACGGGACCGGTCACACGGTGCTTTCTGGGCGCGCCGTCGCGGCGGTCGGGGGGCTGTGGGCGTTCGCGCCTGACAACCGGCTCGACGCGCACCCGCCGCTGCCCGACGGGACGCTGATCGGGTTCGTGGGGACCGACCCGGGCCCGACGGCGCTCGTGCGGATTGAAGACACCTACCGCGTGGTCACGCTCACGCGCGACGGCTGGGCGGGCATCGACCCGCCGGAGGGCATCGTCCCCGCGGCGATGGTGCGATGGGGCGTGCGGCCGGGACTGATCGCGGACGATGGGCGTCTGCTCGTCCATGAAGGTGATGCCTGGCGTGCGTCGCCGATCCCGAGCATCGCCGTCCAGCGCGGCGACCGCCTGTTCGGTGTGGGCTCGATGATCGTCTCCGTCCGCGACGAGGGCGGTTCGCTCGCGATTCGCACGCACGACGCGACCGGCGAGCAGTTGGTCGGTCGGATCGAGGGCGCCCCGGCGAACGCCGCCATCTCTCCGATCGCGCTGGACGGGGGTCGGATCGCCGTCCTCTGGCGCCCATCGCCCGAGGAGCCGACCTATCGAATGGTCGAACTCTCGCTGGCGACGGGGCAGGTCTTCCACGATGCCGAGCCGATGCCGATCCTGCCCGTCTCGCAGGGCGAGTTTCGGGTGCTCGCGGCGGCGCTTGTGATCGTCGCCGCGGCGGTGCTCGTCATCGCGATCCGCCCGGGCGGGTCGCGCGAGATGGTGCTTCCCCCCGCGACGGCGCTGGCCGAGCCCGGGCGTCGGTTCCTCGCGACGTTTGTCGATCTGGTGGTGGCCCTCCTCGTCACCTCGCGGGTGTTCGGCGTCTCGGTGATGGACATCACGACGCTGACGGTGATTTTCGAGCCCGTCGGTTGGTGGGCCCTGCCGGGTGTGCTGGTGGCGGGTTGGGCGATCGGGTCGTTGTTCGAGGCGGTCTTCGGGCGGACGCTCGGGAAGTTCCTGCTCGGGTGCCGGGCGGTGCGTGGAGACGGGTCGGGCGACGGGCCCGGCGTCTGGCGATCGGTCGTGCGGAACGGCATCAAGTGGGGGCTGCCCCCGATCCCGGCGTTGTCGCTGTTCGAGCCTGACGGCCCGCACCGGGCGGACGCGATCGCGGGCGTCGTGGTCGTGATCGACGTGCAGGCCGAGCCAGACCGCCCGGCCGACGGGTGATCGCCGGCAGTAAGTGCGCCGTCGGCGGATTCTGCGTCAAGGAATCGGGCGGGATTCCCCGATAACACCCGGGCCGGACGTTGCAGCGCCTCGGCGGCGTTGTGGTGTGTCCGCGCAAGAGGTGCCCGTGTCTGACGCTGTGACCGAACCCGAAGCCCCCGCGGCGACCGAGCCGGTGGAACCCAGGACGGACCCCGTCGAGGCGGTCCGGTCGGGGTGGCGTGGGCTCTGGCAGGTGCCGACGCTGCTCGCTGCCGGCGCGTTGCTCGTCGCGGGGGTGGCGTTCTCGATCGCGAACAAGCCCGACCCGACATTCGACGGCGCGCTGCAGCGGGCGGAAGAGCTGATCGAACGCCGCGAGCCACAGTCGGCGATCCGCGTTCTTAACGAGCGGGTCTTCTCCTTTCTGAGCACGGACCCGGAATCCGTCCCGACGACCGCCCGCCGGCGGTACCACACGCTGGTGGCGCGGGCGATCTACGAGGGGCAGGAGCAGCTCGGGCTCGACGTCGCCGAGAACCACGAGTCCGTCGTCCGCGAGTACCTCCGGGCGGAGAAGGCGGGCGAGACGCTGAGCCCGACCGACCTGCACCACCTTGCGATGACGTACGTCCACCGGGGCGAGTACGAGCTCGCGTTGGCGCGGATCAAGGCGATGCCGCCCGATCAGCGTGAACGCCGGGCACGGGTCGAGCGGGCGGTCGTGGACGCGTGGTTGCGTTCGCCCATCTCCTACGAGGGCGAGGCGATCAACCTGCTGACAGACATGCTCGCCGACCCGGCGCTGGCCGACGAGGACCGCGTCTGGGCGCTCGCGCGCCGGGCGGACGTCCAGATGAGCCAGGGGGCGGCGGAGCAGGCGATCGAGCGTCTGCTGCAGGCGGTGCCCCGGATCGACGCGGGGTCGGACCCGGCGGGCGCGGCGCAGTTACACCAGAAGCTCGCCGAGGCGTACCTCGCGGCGGGCAGCCCGCGCGAAGCCGAGACGCACGCGCAGCGGGTGCTCGATCTCGTCGGGCCCGAGAACGCCGCCGCCCCGTACGCGATGCTCGCACTCGGTCGCGTGCGTGAAGCACGCGGCGAACTGGCCGAGGCGCGCGACATCTACGCGACGATCGACGAGGAATACGGCGGCACGCCCGCCTACGGCGGGGCGCTGCTCGGGCTCGGAGAGACCCTGGCGGGGCTCAACTCGGTGGACGCGTCGCTCGAGGCGTACGGGCGTCTAGTGACGTATCTGACGGGTGTGCCACGCCCCGAGGGCGGGCCCAGCATCGCGCGGGTGACCGAGAGTCTGCTGGATCGGTATCTCGACCTCACAACGGTCTGGAACTTCGAGTCCGCGATGCGGTTCGCGGCGCTCGCGTCCAGCCTGTACGAGCCCGGCGAGGAGCCGCCGGACGTGATCCGCGCGATCGCGGACGGGCACCGTTTGAGCGCCGAGTCGATGATGGGCGAGCCCTCGGGCGAGGGCGGGCGCACGCTGAGCGAAGCCGAGCGATCGCGCGTGCTCGCGTCGATGGACGGCGCCACGCGAGCAGAGACCCAGCGGCACCTGCTGCGTTCGGGCGCGCACTTCCGGGCGCTCGCCGAGCGGTTCGTGCTTGAGGACGACGACGCCTACGCCGACGCCCTCTGGCAGGCGGCGTCGCAGTTCGACCGTGCCGGTCAGCTCGGGCGGGCGCAGGAGGCGTACCGATCGTTCGCGACCGGTGTGCCCTCCGACCCGCGGACCGCCGAGGCCCGGTTCCGACTCGGGCGCACCCATCAGTCGCAGGGCGAGTACTCGGCGGCCTCCGGGTATTACGAGGGGCTCGTGAACGATCTCCGGACCGGCGCACGACGCGAGGTCGGCCCCTTCGGCGTGCGCAGCTTCGTGCCCTTGGCGCAGTGCTACCTGCTCGATTCTGACCCGTCCAACGACGACGAGGCGCGGTCGCTGCTCGAGTCCGCCCTCTCGGGCGCGATCGGCACTGCGGAGACCGAGCAGTATCACGATGCCCTCATTGAGCTCGGCACCCTTTACCACCGATCGGGCGAACTCGAGGCCGCGATCGAGCGGTTCTCCGAGGCGCTTGCGCGGTACCCCGAAAGCCCGGTTGTGGGCACCGTCAAGTTCCGCAACGCGGACGCACGCCGGCAGCTGGCCGACCGGATCGAGGGCACGCTCGAGGGGCCGATGCCGGATTCTGAGCGGCAGTCGCGGCGTGAGCAGATCATCCGCCTGCGCCACGAAGCGATCGACGGGTTCCACGATGTGCAGGCCTACTTCGACGCGAGAGACCCCGCGACCCTGACGGAGTTGGACCAGCTGCATCTGCGCAATAGTTTGTTCTATAAAGGTGACTGCGCGTTCGACCTCGGGTCGTTCGAGGAGGCGATCGCCTACTACGACGCCGCCCGCGAGCGGTACCCGGACGACCCGGCGTCCCTCGTCGCAATGGTGCAGATCGTGAGCGCCTATGTCGAGATGGGCGACCTCGGGCGTGCCAAAACCGCCAACGAACGCGCCCGCCGGTTCTATCTGAGTCTGCCCGAGGAAGCGTGGGATGACCCGAGCCTCCCGATGGAGCGGGCGGACTGGGAGCGGTGGCTCGAGTCGAGCGCGCAGCTATACGAGACGGCGTCGGTCGAGGACGAATAACAACAGGGCGCGGAGCGCCACGTGAGGTCACGGATGACCACGAGAACCGACAACGAGACGATCAGGCCCGCGGGCCCGGTGCGCCCCGGTGAGCCCGGGTGGGAGTCGCGACTGGTGACGCTCATCGGGCGTCTGCGACGGCTCTGCAACGAGCTCGACGCGCTCGGCGAGCGTCAGCAGGAGCTCATCGACGCCGACCAGGTCGAGGCGCTCCTCGATCTGCTCCGCAGGCGCCAGGGGATGGTCGATTCTATCGGCGCGATCGCGGGCGAGCTCGATCCCGTGGTACGCCGGTGGGACGAGTTGAGCGCAACCTTGGAATCGGAAGTCCGCGACGGCGTGCGCGACGCGCTCAACGAGATCGAGGCGATTGGGAAGCGCGTCGGCGAACGCGACGCGGCGCAGCGCCGCTTGCTCGAAACGAACCGCAACCAACTGGCGGACCGGATCGCGGGCGTCGGCAAGGCTCGGGCGGCGATGAGCGCGTACGGGCCCGCGCGCGGCGTGAACCGTCCGCGGTTCCAGGATCGGGAGGGGTGACGATGGAAGCGCCGACCACAGCCGAGCCGAGGGCCCGCCACGGGCTGTCCGAGGGGGATCTCGCGGACCTGATTACGTCGTTCAACGACGTGACGCGCAAGCTCGAGGGCACGCACGCGCGGCTGCGCGCCGAGGTCGAGCGGTTGAACACGGAACTCCGACGCGCGAACGAGCGGCTGGAGCGCTCGCGCCGTCTCGCGGCGCTGGGCGAGATGGCGGCGGGCATCGCGCACGAGATCCGCAACCCGCTCGGATCGATCGGGCTCTACGCCCGCTTGCTCGAGCAGGACCTCGCCGAACGCCCCGAACGGAAGACAGCGAGGAAAATCCGCACCGCGGTGATTCGCCTCGACGAGGTCGTGACCGATGTCCTCACGTTTGCGCGCGAGATGCGGATTGACGTCGCGCCGGCGGACGCGTCCGACCTGCTCGACCGGGCGGTGGAGGGGTGCCGGCACGTCGCGTCGAACGTCGAACGCCCGGACGCGGGCCGCGCCCCGGTGCGTGTCGCGTGCGACGAGGGGCTGATCGTGCAGGCGCTGGTGAACGTCGTCCGCAACGCCGCGGAGGCGAACGAGCAGGCGGGGCGCGGGGACGTCCCGTTGGTGGTCGATGCGCGGTCCGCCGTGGACGAGGAACGCGCCGCCTGGTGCGTGCTGAGCGTGCGCGACGCGGGCGATGGCATCGGGCCCGACGTGATCGACCGGATGTTCAACCCGTTCTTCACGACGCGGGCGGCGGGCACCGGGCTCGGGCTCGCGATCGTGCACCGCATCGTCGATGCGCACAACGGGCGGGTCGTGGTGATGAACAACAGCGAGGCCGAGCCGGGCATGCCCGGCGCGACGGTCGAGCTCTGGGTGCCCATGCAGGGCGCGGGGGACGTGCCAGAGGGCGCGGCAGACATGGATGGCGGACCAGAGATCCGCGTGCGGTCAGGCAGGACGCCGACCAGGGCGGCATGACGCCGGGGAGTATGGAATGAGCGCGACGGTGCTGGTCGTGGATGACAAAGAAATGATGCGCGACAGCGTGGGGTCCACCCTTTCGCGCGCGGGGTTCGAGGTGATCGCGGCGTCCGACGGCGCGGCCGCCCTGGACACCATCGCCAAACGCCGCCCGGACGCGGTGGTGACCGACCTCAAGATGCCCAACATGACCGGGCTCGAACTGCTCGAACGCGTGCAGCAGATCGACGACGAGTTGCCGATCGTGCTGATGACGGCGTTCGGCACGATCGAGACCGCGGTCGAGGCGATGCGGCGAGGCGCGTTCGACTACATCACCAAGCCGTTCGAGGGCGACGAGCTGATCATCGCCGTCAAACGGGCCATCAAGCACGCCGGGCTGGTGCGGGAAAACGCGATTCTGCGCTCGGGCGGGTCGTCCGCCGGCGGCGTGCCGGGCGTGGGCGGGCCGGTGCTCACGGGCACGGACCGGATCATCGGCGAGTCGCCCGCGATGCGCAAGGTGAAGGAGCAGGTCCGCGCGGTCGCGGGGAGCCAGGGGACGGTGCTCATCACCGGGCAGTCGGGCACGGGCAAGGAAGTCATTGCCCGCGCGATCCACGAGGTGAGCGGGCGGGCTGCCGGCCCGATGCTCGCGGTGAACTGCGCGGCGCTCAGCGAGTCGCTGCTCGAGAGCGAGCTTTTCGGGCACGAGCGCGGGTCGTTCACGGGGGCCGACAAGCTCCGCAAGGGCCGGTTTGAGCTTGCGAACGGTGGGACGCTGCTGCTCGACGAGGTCTCCGAGGTGTCGCCGCAGATCCAGGCGAAGTTGCTGCGGGTGCTGCAGGAGCGTGCGTTCGAGCGCGTCGGTTCGAGCGTGACAATCGGCGTGGACGTCCGTGTGGTCGCGACGAGCAACCGCGACCTGCCCAAGGCCGCGGCGGACGGCGAGTTCCGCCAGGACCTGTTCTTCCGGTTGAACGTGCTCCCGATCCATCTCCCGCCGCTGAGCGAGCGGGCGGAGGACGTGCCGGCCTTGGTCGAGCACTTCGCCGGGCTCATCGCGGCGCGCGAGGGCATCAAGCCGGCGGTCTTCGACGGCGGGGCCATCGAGCTCCTGCAGGGGTACGGATGGCCTGGGAACGTCCGCGAGCTCGCGAACATTTGCGAGCGGGCGGTCGTGCTCAGCGCCGGGGCGGCTGGCGGTCGGTCGCCGATCGTGCACCGGCAGCTGCTCGAGCCGTGGCTCCTCCCGACGGCGCGGGCACCGGGCGTGCTCAAGGCGCGCCCGCTGCATCCCAAGCCGACGCCGGTCGCGAGCGAGGTGGAGTCCAAGTGGGTTCCGGGCGACCGAACCCTCGCCGACATCGAGCGTGAGACCATCGTGCAGACGCTCGAGCGGTTCAACGGGCACCGAGCCAAGACGGCCAAGGCGCTGGGCATCGGGGTCCGCACGCTCGGGCTCAAGCTCAAGAAGTGGAAGGAACAGAAGCTCGTCTCGGCGAATCTCTGAGCCCGCGTCGGCAGAGGCCGGTGTTGGCCCGGGGGTTGCTCACAGGAGATCGTGATGATCAAGGATCTGTCCACCGCGGGGGCGTTGCCGACGCTGGCGAACACGCTCCGGTTCGCCGGGGCGCGGCAGCGTCTGATCGCGCACAACATCGCGAACATGGACACGCCCAACTTCCAGCCCCGCGATGTGTCGGTCAAGGACTTCCAGTCCTCCCTCGCCGAGGCGGTGGACCGCCGGCGTGCGTTCAACGGTGGGCTCTCGGGCGAGCTCCGGTTCGGGGGCACCCGCGAGGTCCGGGCCACCCGCAGCGGGGGGCTCGACCTCCGCCCCGATACCCACGCCGGCGGCGTGCTCGCCCACGACCGCAACTCGACGGACATGGAGCACCTCCTGCAGGACATGGTCGAAAACGCGAACGTGTACCGGGTCGCGTCGGACTTCATGCGGCTGCAGACGCAGCGGTTGCACGCGGCGATCGCGGAGCGGGTCGCCTGATTCGGTGAGCCCGGAGGGCTCGGGAAGGACCGCGCATGTACGGCGCCCTGGACATCTCGACGAGCGGCATGGTCGCCCAGCGGACACGCCTCGAGGTCATCAGTGCCAACATCGCGAACGCGAAGACGATGCTCCGCGCGGACGGCGGGTACGAGCCGTATCGTCGGCGGGCGGCGATGTTTGCGTCCGGAGACCCCGGCGCCTCCACCCGGCACGGGCGTGAGATGGGCGTCCACGTCGCGGACATCGACATCGACCAGGGCCCGTTCGAGATCCGATATCAGCCGGAATCCCCGTACGCGGACGCCGAGGGGTACGTCAAGGTCCCGAACATCAACACGACGGTCGAGCAGATCAACGCGATGGAGGCGGCGCGGGCCTACGAGGCCAATGTCGTGGCCGCGGAGACGACGAAGACGATGATGGCACAGGCGTTGCGTCTGTTGGCGTGACGAGCGCGGCACGCATCGGGTAGGGTGTGGGTCCGGAGGTGGCGACGATGAACGATCCGGTTGGTCTGGTCGGGACGGGTGGGGCGGGGTATCTCCCCCCGGCACGCGCCGTGAACAAGGGCTCTCAGGGCCCCGATTTCGCGCAGCTCCTCAAGGACAACCTCAACCAGGTCAACGAACTGGAACGCGACGCGTCGCGGGCCGTCGAGGACCTCGTCACCGGCAAGCGCGACGACCTCGAGGGCGTCATCCTCGCGACGACCAAGGCGGACACCGCCTTCAAGATGCTCCAGTCGATGCGCAACAAGGTCATGGACGCCTACGAAGAGGTCAAGCAGATCCGCGTCTGATCGATCCGTGGCCCGCCCTGGCGTTGGCGCCAGGGCCGATTCCGGGGCGCGTGCGCAGTTTGTGCCCGCCGCCGTGCACGAGCGCAGAAACACCACCCCCGTTATCAAGCGCGAGCGCCGGTCCTGCCGACGTTGGGCGTGCCGATGCGGTGCGTGATCGCGTTGGACGCGCACGGAGTGCGCGGCAGGGGCTGGAAGCCGAGGCGATTACGCGATGCTGCGTCAACTGCTCGACAACATCCGTTCTTCCCTCGGGCGGATGACCGCGACTCAGAAGCTGCTGGTCGGCAGCCTGGCGGTCATCGCGATGATGTCGCTCTTCCTGGTGGTTCAGTACACCGCCCGCCCCTCGATGGTCTCCCTGATCGCGGAAGACCCGAACGCGAACATCGTGCAGACGCTGCAGACCGCCGGGATCGACGCGGCGCTCGATGGCGGCCAGGTCATCGTGCCGGCGAACCAGCGCCACGCCGCGGTGACGGTGCTGGGCGAGTCCGGGAACCTGCCCGGCGACACCCGCCTGCTTTTCCAGAACCTCATCGAGGTGCAGGACTGGAAGGCGTCCAAAGAGATGAACCGCCAGCGGTACCGCCTGGCGCTGCAGAACGAACTCGCCCGCGTCATCGGCGGGTTCGACAACGTCAAGTCCGCGACCGTCATCATCGACACGCCGCCCTCGACCGGGCTCGGGCGCGCCGCGACGCGGTCAACCGCGTCCGTGACGGTCTTCACCCGCGACGGGTCGGGGTTGCCCCAGGCGAGCGTGGACGCCGTCGCGCGGCTGGTCTCGGGCGCACAGTCCGGGCTCTCGGTCCGCGACGTGCAGGTGATCGATGGCTCGACCGGCCGCCCGCGGGTTCCCACCGACCACGACGACGTCGCCGCCTCGACGTACCTTGAGTACTCACAGAAGGTCGAGAGCAGCACGCAGCGCAAGCTCGAGGGCGTTCTCGGGCACATCCCCGGCGTGGTCGTGAAGGTCACCGCCCGGGTGGACGTAACGCGGGTGTCGTCCTCGACCGAGCGGGCGCTGCCCAAGGGCTCGGGCACCGAGGCGATCCTGGCGAACACGACGGACAAAAGCGAGACGATGTCCGACGCGACGCGGTCCGCGGCGCCGGGCGTCCGGTCCAATCAGCAGGCGGACATCAATTACGGGTCGTCGCAGGGGACGTCGTCGGAACTCACGGACGCGACGTCGAGCTTCCAGATCCTGCCCGGGAGAGAGAAGCGCAGTGTGCTCGACCCACGCGGGATGCCGACGCACCTCGCCGCGAGTGTTGGCGTGCCTCAGCACTGGGTCGAGGCGCTCGTGATGCAGTCCAAGGCACTCGCCTCGGCGGACGGCGAGGAGCCCGAGCCCGCCACCCAGGCCGAAATCGAGGACCGGTTCGAGCAAATCCGTCCCGGCATCGAGTCCGCGGTCGCGTTGCATCTCGTCGGCGTGGGCGCAACGGGCGATCAGGTGCCGGGCGATCTGTCGGTGAGTATGATCCAGACCGTCGCGTCGCTTCCCGGGTTTCAGGGTGCCGGCATGATGGGCACCTCCGGCGGCGGTGGGTTCATGGCGTCGCTCGTCGGGGGGAGCGGGGGCATCAGCGGTGCCGGGCTCGTCGAGCTCGTCGTCGTCGGGTCGCTCGCGCTGGTTGCGCTCTTCATGATGTTCGTGCTTGTCCGCAAGTCGGGCAAGCGTCCGGATCTGCCCAACGCCGAGGACATCGCGGGCGTTCCGCCCGCCCTCAAAGCGCCGTCCGATCTCGTTGGCGAGGTGACCGAGGGCGAGACCCCCATGGAGGGCATCGAGCTGGACGACGACGACGTGAGCATCAGCAAGATGCGCGAGCAGGTGCTCAAGATGGTCGAGGGCGATGCGAAGAACGCCGCGAACCTGGTGACGCGGTGGGTGAGTGTCAACCACTAAGGCCGGGAGGCGATCGGCAAGATGCCGCGGGCGAGCACATCCAAGTTTCCCGAGTCCGCGAAGGATCTCGAGGGCCTGAAGAAGGCCGCGATCCTGCTGCTTGAGCTCGGGCCCGACGGCTGCTCGCAGGTGCTCTCCAAGATGTCCTCCGAGAACGTCGAAGAGGTCACGCGCGAGATCGCGAGCCTCGGGACCGTGCCCCAGCGTCTGCGGATGGAGGTCGTCGAGGAGTTCTATCACCTCTCCGTCGCGGCGGGGGCGGCGGCGGAAGGCAACCTGGACTATGCCAAGGAGCTCCTGCGACGCTCGCTCGACCCGAGCAGTGCCGACCGGATCATCGGGCAGATTCAAACACAAGTGCAGAAGACGCCGTTCGCCTTTCTGCAACGTGCCGAGTCCGAGCACCTGCTGACGTTCATCCAGGACGAGCACCCGCAGACGATCGCGCTGATCGTCTGCCACCTGTCGCACTACAAGGCGTCCGAGATCCTCGCGGGTCTGCCCATCGCCAAGCAGATCGAGGTGGTCAAGCGCATCGCGAACATGGAACAGACGAACCCGCAGGTCATCCGCGAGGTCGAGCAGGGGCTCGAGTCGCGGCTGAGCGCGATGCTGATGCAGAGCATGGAGAAGGCGGGCGGCGTGCCCACCGTCGCCGAAGTGCTGAACCTCGCCGACCGCGCCACCGAGAAGGCGATCATGGAGGGGCTCGAGGCCGACGACCCGGACCTGGTCGAAGAGATCCGCCGGCTCATGTTCGTCTTCGAGGACATCCTGCTCGTCAACGACAAGGGCATCCAGGCGGTGCTCAAGGAGATCGACAACTCCGAGCTGGGCGTTGCGCTCAAGGGCGCCAGCGACGAGCTCAAGGAGAAGATATTCAACAACATGTCCGAGCGGGCCGCGGCGATGGTCAAGGAAGACATGGAGTACATGGGCCCGGTCCGCATGTCCGACGTCGAGTCCGCCCAGCAACGCATCGTTGACGTCGTCCGCCGACTCGAGGAATCGGGCGATGTGATGATCACAGGGCGCGGCGGCGACTCTGAGATGCTGGTGTGAGATCCCCGTGGCGCTGATTAAACGAACCGAATTGCACGGGATGGTCTACGACCCGGTCCCCATGGACATGGAGGACGTCCGCCGGCGCGCCGAGCGGATGCGCGAAGAGGCGGAGGCGTACGCGAAACGTGTCGTTGAGGAAGGGAAGGCGGAGCGCGAACGGCTGATCAGGGACGCCGCCGAGGTCGGGCGCGAGCACGGGTATCAGGAGGGGTACACGCAAGGGCTGGCGCAGGGCGAGAAAGACGGCAAGCAGAAGGCAGCCGAGACTCGCGGTGAGGTTCAGGACGCCCTCCAGGCCGCATGGGCCGAGGCGCTCGACGCCTTCCGCGCATCACGCGACGACATGCTCGAACAGGCGCGCGACGACGTGCTCGAGTTGGCGTGCGCCATCGCGTGTAAAGTTGTCCGCAGGACCGTCGAGCTCGACCGAGAGGCGGTCCGCGAGCAGCTGGCCGCGGTGCTCGAAGCGCACGCCCGCCCGACGAGCCTGCTCATCCGCGTGCACCCCGATGACGAGGCCGTAGCGCGTGACGCCCTGCCCGAGCTGATGGCGACGCTGACGGGCGGCGATCACGCCGAGCTCGAGACGGACGAGCGCGTGCCGCGCGGGTCGTGTGCCGCGCTCACCGAGGGCGCGGGCGCCATCGACGCACGCATCGACGCCCAGCTCGAGCGCATCGTGCGGGAGCTGATGCCCGACCGGGACGCCGCGGCGATCGTGCACCCACCGGTTCGCGCCGATGCGGACGCGTTCGACACGGCCCGGTCCGACACTCCCGAGACCGATGAAGATCATCGCGAGCACGGCCAGGGCGACGCGGCGTGACACTGTTCGCGCCCGAGCTCGATCGGCTGGCGCGCACGCCGAGCGTGGGCATCGTCGGGCGTGTCTCCGCGGTTCGCGGGCTCACGGTGGTCGTGAACGACCTGACCGTCCCCGTCGGGTCGCTCGTCCGCATCGGCGGCGGCGTGCTCGCAGAAGTCGTCGGTTCGGCGCGCGGGCAGACCGTCACCATGCTGCTCGGGCAGGCGTCGGGCATCCGCGCGCGCGACACGGTGGAACTCCTCACCACCGCTCGCACCGCGCGCGTCGGCGAGCCCATGCTTGGGCGCATCCTCGACGGGCTCGGCCGCCCGATCGACGGCGGCGACCCCCTCGCATGCCGATCCACGCGCGACCTCGACCCCGCGCCGATCGGTCCGATGCAACGCCGAACGATCGACACGCAGTTGCTCACGGGCGTCCGCGCCGTGGACCTCATGACGCCCATCGGGCGCGGGCAGCGCATGGGCATCTTCGCGGGCCCGGGCGTCGGCAAGTCCACGCTGCTCGGGCAGATGGCCCGATCAACCGACGCGGACGTCAGCGTCATCGCCCTCATCGGCGAGCGCGGGCGCGAAGTGCGCGACTTCGTCGAGCACGCGCTGGGCGAGGAAGGCCTCAAGCGGTCCGTCGTCGTGTGCGCGACGGGCGACGAGTCGCCGCCCATGCGTCTGCGCGCAGCGAAGCTCGCATGCGCCGCGGCGGAGCACTTCCGCGACGCCGGACGCGACGTGCTGCTCGTGATGGACTCCGTCACGCGATTGGCGCACGCGCAACGCCAGATCGGCCTGAGCGTCGGCGAGCCGCCCGCCACACGCGGGTACACGCCCAGCGTCTTCAGCGAGATGGCCCTCCTGCTCGAGCGAGCCGGGTCCATCACGACCGCGGGCGGCGGCGGGGGGTCCATCACCGGGATGTACACCATCCTCGTCGAGGGCGACGACGCGACCGAACCGATCTCCGACGCCGCGCGCGGCATCCTCGATGGGCACCTCATGCTCAGCCGAAAGCTCGCCCAGAAAGGCCACTTCCCCGCGATCGATGTGCTCGACTCCGTCTCGCGCGTGTGCGACGACGTCACCGACGGGCGTCACCGCCACGGACGCCAGCAAGTCCTCCGCGTCCTCGCGGCGTACCGCGAGGTCGAGGAACTCGTCCAGATCGGCGCGTACGCCTCCGGCTCGGACCCCGAGTCCGACGTGGCGATCGAGTTCCACAAGCCCATCGAGGCGCTGCTGCAGCAGGGGCGCGGCGAGCAGGGCAAGCACGAGGAGTCGCGCGAGGTGATGATCAAGCTCGGGCTTCAGACGAGCGAGATGATCGAGCAACTCGGCAAGCAGCGGATGGGATCCCGCGCCGCCGGTCGGAAGGCGGGTGACGCGTGAAGGGGTTCGTCTTCCGCCTCCAGCCCGTGCTCGACATGCGCCAGCGCGAGGAGCGCGAGCGTCAGCGCGTCGTCGCGAAGCTCGAGCGCGAGCGGGTCGAGATCGAGACGGAACTCCGCACGTGCCAGGACACCGTCGCGCGTGAACGCGAGGACCTCCGCGACCGTCTGATCGGTGGGGGGATCGACGTCTCGGGCGCACGCTGGCAGGCGCACGCGTCGCTGGACGCCCTGCGCCGGTCCAAGCACGCCGCGTTGCGCCTCGCGGGTGTGATCGCCAGAACCGAGTTGGCGCGCCGCTCGCTCATGGAGGCCACGAGCCGACGCCGGGCGGTCGAGCTGCTCCGCGACCGCCAGTTCGAGGCGTGGAAGGCGGAGCAGAACAAGCGCGAGCGGCTGGAGCTCGACGAGATCGGCGCCCGCCTCGGTGCCGCCCACGGGGACGCCCCCCCGGAAGCAGGTGACGGATGAAAAAGCTCTGGACCATCGTTTCAGCGATCTCGTTCCTGAACTTCATCGCGATCCTCGCGGCGGTGGGGTGGCTGCTCAATACCGGGCGGCTCGGACGTGAACGCGTCGAAGCGATGCGGGACGTCCTCTTCCCGGCCGACCTCGGGGGCGATGAGGAACTGACCGACCCCACGACGCTCGGCCTTGAGGGCGGCGTGGCGGACGGGTCGGCGGTGCTCAGCGCTGAGGACCGCCTGAACATGCGTCTCGAGCGGTCCGACGCGGACGAGGAGCGCGTCCGCCGGATGCAGCGCGAGGTGGACGACCTCAAGGCAGCACTCAGCCGCGAGCGTCGGCTGCTCGACTCTCAGCGTGAGGAGTTCGAGGCCGAGCGGGCCGCGTTCTTCGACCAGCGGCGCACCATCGCGGACCTCGAGGGGGGCGACCAGTTCCGTCGTTCGCTCGTCGTCCTGGAGACGCTCAAGTCGAGCGAGGCGATGGAGTCGCTGCAGGCGATGCTCGACGAGGGCAAGGACATCGAGGTCGTGTCATACCTGAACGCGATGGAGGACCGGACGCGGTCCAAGATCTTCTCGGAATGGGTCAAGAACGGGCAGCCTCAGTTGGCAGCGAAGTTGCTTGAGGATATCCGGCAGCGGGGCATTGGTGACCTGCCGCCGGGAGACCCGAGCGGATGACACACGCGATCTCGAGCGCGACGGACACCCAAACCCGGCAGTTCCTGTCCCCGAACGCGCAGGCGTTGCCGACGCCCACGCGCACGTTCGACCTCGTGCTGGGCGACGCCGTGTTCGGTGAGTCCCTCACGGAACGCCCCGAACCCGTCGAGGAGCCGGCGAAGACGAAGGCGACCGACGAGACCGATGACGCCGAGCGTGAGGACGCGGTTGACGAGGACCGCGACGAGGCCGACGAGACCCGTGCGTCAAGCGACGCACCCACGGCGAACCCGACCGAAGCGACCGAAACAACCGATGGCGACGAGTCGATCGAATTCGCCCGGGCCAACGAGGTCAGGCCCACCGGTGGTGTCCGGGCGACGCGGGAGGGCAACGTTTCGGCGCGCGGCATCCGGGCGGAGATCACCCACGCCGCGAGCGTCGATGTCGCGTCGATGAACGCGAAAGAACTCGCATCCCGCGCGACCAAGACGCTGATGCCCGACCAGAAGGGCGAGCCCTTCCGCCCGAACGTGGGCGGGGACTCCGCGGGCAAGGACAGCACGCCCGCGAAGTCCGAGTCGGGTCAGACCACCCCGGCAAACGCCCCGCAACCGGCGGCAGCCGAAGCGAAACCCACGACGGCCGCATACACCACACCCGCACCAGCCGCGCCGGCGGCCCCCGATGCCGCGGCGGTCTCGACGCAGTCGGTCGCCGCCTCCACGAACGCCGCCGCCGTGAAGCCGGCGACGACGTCCGCACCCACCGTCGCGGGCGTGTCCGCAGTTGTCGCGGCGAGCGCCCAGCAGGCCCAGGCGAGCTCGACGGTCGCCGTCCGCGGTGCCGAGGGGTCTAAGCAGCCCGGCGTGCAGGCGAAGCAGACGCTCAAGCAGACACCGACCGGCCAGCGCGGCGCCGAGCGCCCGGCGCTCGCGACGCTGCAGCGCGGGCTCGCGTCCGTGCTCAAAGCGGGCGGCGGGACCGTCACCCTCAAGCTCACGCCCGAGGCGTTGGGCGAGGTGAAGGTCGAGCTCAACCTGAAGAACGGCGTGGCGAACGCCAAGTTCGAGGCGACGACCGATTCGGCACGCCGCTTGCTGAACGAGAACATGTCCGCCCTGCGCGAGGCATTGGAAGCCAAGGGCGTGCGGGTGGAACGCATGAGCGTGGAGATGCGCTCATCAGAAACGTCGCAGGATGCGGCGAAAGGCGAGCGGCCCGGCACGGACGCCGGGCGTGCCCACCAGGGCCAGCCGCACGCCGACAACACGCGCGATGCCGGATCGGAGACCGGCAGCGACGGACGCACGGCGGAGGATCACGCCCAGCGTCAACACGACCGCCCGCGGAGCGGGCAACCGGACGCGGAGCGACCGGCACACACGGACGAACACGCCGAACCCGGCACCGACGACCAGGCACGGACGCCTGAACACTCGGCAAGCTGGCTCGGACTGGACACGATCGCCTGAGCACGGGCCATCGGTCTCGCGGGGCTTCTTACGCCCGCGGGGTGACCGGTGCGCACGCGCAGGGCGGCGGGAGGCGTACCCGTGAGCGCGATCGATTCGCTCGGCGGTTCGAGCAACCCCACCTCGGCCGGCGGCAGCGGGCTCTCGGCGCTCACGAGCGACGAGTTCCTCAACATCATCCTGACCGAGCTCCAGGCGCAGGACCCGCTCGAGCCGCAGGACACCGAGGCGCTGCTCAACCAGTTCTCAACGCTCTACCAGATCGAGTCCGACCTGAAGCTGTCGAACAACCTGGGCGAGCTGGTGAACCAGAACGAGTTCACCGCCGCGTCCCTGCTCATCGGGTCGCTCGTCTCGGGCATCTCGCTCGACAACCAGCGCGTCGCGGACATCGTCGTCTCGGTGTCGAACACCGCGGACGGCCCGGTGCTCAATCTCTTCGACGGCTCGCGGGTGCTCTTCTCGAACGTCGATGAAGTCGCCGGCGCGGTCACGATCGGCGACGACTCGGACGACGGGGCCGACGGCGCGGACGGGGCGTCCGACGATGACGAGACCGACGACGACGCGACCGGCGGGACGAACGTCTCGCCCGACGACGCCGACAGCGTGGGTGAGGGTGGTGCGGACGACGCCGGGTCGAGCGACGCTTCTGGCGTCGTCGAATCGCGCACCACGACCGGAGACCGGATCGACCGGCTGGTGAAGGCACTCAAGGAGCAGTTCGAGTGACGCCGGTCGGGAACGATCTTCTCGCGGCGCTCGCATCGGGCGTGCGCACGACGGCGCCGACCCGCGCCGACGCGGACACCCGCGCCACGGGCGGGCCGGGATTCGCTGAGCTGCTGCACGCGGCGCGCTCGGGCGGGGTGTCCTCCGGGCTCGCCGTCGAGATCGAGCCGGCCCTGGGGCTCGAGCTCAACGATGAGCAGCGCGCCCGGCTGGAGCTCGCCGCCGATCGGGCGACGAGCGAGGGTGCCGAACGGGCCGTCGTCGTTCTCGACGGCAAGGCCCTCGTGCTGGACGTGCAGGACCGGCGCGTGATCGACGCCAAGAGCCTGGACGAACTCGGCGCGATCCCGAACGTGGACGCGGTCATCGGCGCGTCCAAGCCCAAGGAAACCGAGGCCCGCGTCGGCCTGGCGCAGCTCGCGATGAACGCGCAGGCGAGCGTCACGAAGGCGTTGGGCATCGACCGAGAGAGCGCATAAGCAGACCCTTGCCGCCCCAGGGCGGATACGTTTGAGGACACGACCATGGCATCAACAACCGCGCTGTTCACGGGGCTCACCGGGCTCGACGCGCACGCCCGCCGGCTCGACGTGATCGGCAACAACATCGCCAACGTCTCGACCACCGCGTTCAAGTCCTCACGAATGCTCTTCGAGTCGCTCATGGCGCGGACGCACTCGATCGGCTCTGCGCCGTCGGGTGCCGTGGGCGGCACGAACCCCACGCAGATCGGGCTCGGCGTCGGTATCGCGGGCGTCCAACGCGATTTCAACGTCGGCGCCTTCGCGAGCACCGGCGACCTGCGCGACCTCGCGATCGACGGCTCCGGCTTCTTCATCGTCGAGGGCGAGGGGCGTACCTTCTACACACGCGCCGGATCGTTCCGACAGGACCTCGAAGACAACCTCGTCACCCTCTCGGGCGAACGCCTGCAGGGGTACGGCGTAGACGAGAACTTCAACCTCATCGAAGGCTCGCTCACCGACCTGAACATCCCGCTCGGGCGCGTTCAGATCGCGTCGGCATCCACGACGACCTCGATCGCCGGCAACCTCTTCGCCGGCGGCGATCTGCCCAGCCAGGGCTCGTCGATCGATATCACCGGCACCGCGACCACCGGGCTCTTCACGACCGGCGGCGCGTTCATCGACTCGACAACGCTCCTCACGAACATCGAGGACCCCGAGCTCTTCGGTTCGGGCACCGCGCTCTTCGCCGACGGCGACATCCTCGAACTCTCCGGGCAGGGCGGACGCGTGACCAAGGGCGACCGTGTGCTGCCCGCCGAGACGCTCGACATCGACGCGAGCACGACCGTGCAGGACCTGATGGACTTCATCGACGCGGTGCTGGGCATCCAGGCCGCCGCGGGCCCGAACCCGGACGGCGCGACCCCCGGCGTCACCATCGATTCCACCACGGGCGTCATCTCGATCGTCGGCAACACCGGCACCGTCAACGATCTCGACTTCGACTCGTCCGACCTGCGCCTGATCGATTCGGACGGCACCGTCATCCGCGCCCCGTTTGTCATCACCGAGAACGCCGAGGCCGACGGCGAATCCGTACGCACCACCCTCCTCGCCTACGACTCGCTCGGCGGCGAGGTCTCCGTCCAGTTCACCATGGTCCTCGAAGCCAAGGGCACCACCGGCGGCACGACTTGGCGCTACTACGTCGATTCCGATCAGGACTCAGATCTCGAGCTTGACATCGCGACGGGCACGATCGAGTTCGACGCCTTCGGGCAGGTCGTTGACACGACACCGATCACGATCACGGTCGATCTCGAGGACACCGGCGCCCTGTCGCCGCTCGCGCTGCAGATCCCGCTGGTGAGCGACAGCGGGCTCATGACCGCGCTCGCCGATGCGCCCAGCACGATCAACAACGTCTTCCGCGACGGGCTCCCCCCCGGCACGCTCCAGTCCTTCGGCGTCCAGACCGACGGCATCATCGTCGGCGAGTTCTCCAACGGTGCCACCCGCACCCTCGGGCAGGTCATCCTCGCGAATTTCGCGAACTCCGAGGGCCTCGTGGACGCGGGCAACAACAATTTCTCCGTCGGCCCGAACTCGGGCGTTGCCCAAACCGCCCGCCCCGGCGACTTCGGCACCGGGACGATCCTCTCGGGAGCGCTCGAACAATCCAACGTCGATCTCGGACGCGAGTTCACCGACCTGATCCTCGTGCAGACCGGCTACTCGGCGTCCGCCCGGGTCATCCGGACCACCGACGAGCTCATCCAGCAACTGCTCGTCCTCGGGCGATAACCGGGAGGGACGCGCGTGATCGGAGTCACACGCCTCAACGGCACCCGGTTCGTCCTCAACGCGGAGCTAGTCCGCACCGTCGAGGCGAACCCCGACACCATCGTCACGCTCATCACGGGCGAGCGGATGGTCGTCCGCGAGCCCCCGGGTGAGATCGTCCGCAAGACGATCGAGTACGGCCGCCTGCTCCGCAGGAGCGTCCCCATCGACATCCCGGACGACCTGTGCGGGAACCCCCCGGGGAGCGGGGGGGGCACGGGCGAGCCGCGCGAACGCGCCGGGTGACCGGACCCATCGGACGCACGCCGGCGCTCCCCGGGTCAAGTGTTCTGAGGAAGGGTCCGATTCTTGTGCGGAATGGGCGTCCGTCGCGGACGCTCGCACGTCGCCCACGCGCGCCCCTCGGGAGGAGCTCAAGCCGTGGACATCGGGACGGTCATCGGGTTGGTCATCGCCGTGGTCGCGGTTTTCCTGTCGATCATCCTCGGCGGCGGAAACCCCGCGTCTCTGATCAACGTGCCGTCCATGCTCGTCGTGTTCGGCGGAACCGCGGGCACGATCATCCTGAGCTTCCCGCTCGCCAAGGCGCTTGGGATCCACAAGATCGTGCTGCAGTCCGTGTTCGGTCAGCCCGGCGAC
>JAUHXM010000038.1 GCA_030426605.1 Phycisphaerae bacterium
GTCGATGCCGCGGCCCGCCGCGACGTCGGCGACGAACTGCCCATAGAGCGCGTCGATCTCCTCCTGGATCACCGCGAGATCGCCCTCGGTGATCGGGACCCCCGCGGTGCCGATGCCCTTGTGCCGCCCGGCTTTGACCAGGTGCACGCGGGCGCCCTCCTCCTCGGCCGCCTTCGACCAGTCGACGAGCGTCGCGTAGACGCCGATCGAACCGACCGCGCTCAGCCGGTGCGCCGAAAGCTCGCTCGCCTGCGCCGTGATCCAATAGCTCGCGCTCGCGTCGAGGTCGTCGGCGAACGCGGCGACGTGCATCCCCGCCTCGCGTGCGTTGCGCACCGCGTCGACCGCCAACTGCACGCCCGAGACCGTCCCGCCCGGCGAGTCGGCGAGCAAGAGCGCCGACCCGACGCGGCCGTCGCGCCACGCGTCGAGCGCGTTCGCCATGCCGCGCGCGATCTCCGCGTACGTCGACCCGAACGACACGCCGAGCCAATCCTCCCAGACGCTCGGGTTTTTCGTGAGCACGCCGCCGATCGGGATAACCGCGACCGAGCCGCGCACCGCGTACCCGGTCTCGGCGGCTTCACGCGCCAGCGCGCCGCCCCCGAGCCGCGTCGCGGCGCACGGGGCGAACCGGTCGGCGAGCGCCGCCGGGTCGGCGCCGTCGGCCACGCCCGACACGAGCTCGACGACGCGGTCGGGTTTCATGGCCCACGGCCCGGCGTTCGGATCTCTGGTTTGTGCGCTCATCAGTCGGCCTCCTCGCCGTCCGGCTTCGTATTGCCCGCGTCGTCGTCTCTGCCCGCGTCCGGGTCGCTCGCGCCGGCGTCCGACGCCGACGCGTGAAACGGCGCCGGCGCGAGCCCGAGCTCGGCCCGCCGCTTGTCCCAGTGCTGCTCAGCCTCGAGCGTGAGGTCCATCTCCGTCTTCCAGTCGCGGCCCTTGCTCGCCGCGAGCGTCGGGAGCGAGACCATCCGCGTGCGGAGCTCGACCTCGGCCGCCTGCGCCTCCTGGTGCGGGTTGACCCATTCCCAGCCGGGGAACACCGGGCGACACTGATAGAACCGCTCCGGATCGGCGAGCATCCGCGCCCGCTGCGCCGAGCCGAGCACGATCTCTCCCGACGCGACCGCCCACGCGAGCGCACGCCGGTAGAACGGCCGCGTGTGCTGGTGAAAGACGAGCTCCTGAAGCGGCCGGTACGCCTTGCGGTCCTCGAGTTGCTCGGCACGCGTCGCGCTGAACGTCGCCTCCGAGTAGTCGCGGGCAAGCGCCGCGTAGCTGATCGAGAGTCCCGCGGCGATCCGGCGGAGCATGATCCGCGTCGTCATCTCAAACGACGGGGGCGGGAGGTTGGCGCTCATCAGCTCCGGCTCGACGTCCTTCGGGAGAAGGCCCATCATGCCCGGCTCGAGCACCTCGAGCGGGTCGCCGGTCGCGGCGTCGATCACCGGCGACTCGTGGTCCGCGCCCATAAGCGGCGCGTCCGACTTCGCTCCATTCTTGAAAAACAAGGCAACGCACGCGGCCGCCCGCGCGAGCAGCAGGTACGCCTCCTGGAACGCGTCCTCGAGGCGGACCGTCCCGACGACCGTCGCGACCGGCGGGACGCCGCGGATCTGCCCGACACGCCGCGACACGAACGCGAGCCGGGCGTCGCCGGCGTCGATCCGCTTCGCGTTGCGGAGCCCGTAGCCGGCGAACGCGGTCGCGTCGTCGTTCGGGTGATCCGTCAGGACGTAATACGCGACGCGGCGGCCCTGCGCGTCGAACTCAACGCCCTGGCGCATCCGGTGCCCGTCGGCGACGCGGATCGTCCCGCTCAGGGGGACACGCTCGGCGTCGACGAGCTCGATCGCGGGCCGATCCTTGCCGCGACCGTCCGTCGCGATCGGGTAGTACACCAGGACCTCGCCCGCGGCGAAAATCTCGTCGAAAAACTGCGCCTGGCTCTCGCCGAGCGTCTGCTCGCGGCCGACGTCGACACCCTCGCACAACCGACGCCACCAGGTATCGACGCGCTGATCGAGCTCCGGGTCGCCCGTGTCGGGCTGCAACCGGATGCCCGTCCCCACGACGTTGTGCCGGATCACGCCGCGGGCGCCCGCGACGATCGGGTTATTGTCCACCAGGTACCGGACACGCCGGCGCGTGAGCTCGAGCGTCTGCCCCGCCAGCGCGTTCGGGCCGATCGCGGGCGGGTAGAAGTCCGGGTCCGTCCTCGACGCCCGCCCCGAGTCGTGCGCCGACGGCGCCCGGCGCCCCCGACGGATCGGCCGGACGGGCTCGTCGACCGACGCGCGGGACAAACGCCCCGGCGTCGGCTCGGCCGGTGCCGAGACCGCGGGCGACGCCGCGGGCGTGCGCCCAACGACGCGGCCCCGCGTCCCCGGGATCGCCCACCCGGCGAGTTGTGCGAGCCGCCCAGCCATCGACTCAGAACATCAGCCGCCAGAGGACGATGCCCACAATCCACACGAGCGACGTCGCGCCCGCGACGATCCAACGCTTGCGGACCGTGCCCGAACGATCCCACTCGGCAACCGCGCGGGCCTGGACGTCGGTCAGCGACGGCGAGACCTCGGCCTGAATCTTCCGCGCCAGTCGGGAAACCTTGTTCATCGATCCGCCCTCCGGAGCCCGAGCCGGACGTAGAGGCGGCCGCGCTTGGCGACGCGTACCTCCTCGATCGCGCGATCGCGCGCGGCGAGCGTCGCGGAGAGATCGCGGCGGACCTCGGTCCCGTCGTGCAGACGGACCGAGGTCGCCACCGCGGCCGATTCGACCGCGCGCGTCAGCTTCACCGTGTCCAGCGTTTCGCTCATCGGCGCACGCTACGGGCACACGCCCGCGCGTTGTCCCGAGGTCGTGCGTACGGCGCGAGTTTGTCCCGAGGTCGTTCGGTTTGTCCCGAGGTCGTTCAGACGACGATCGTCACCCTGCCGGTTTCGTAGCTCGTGCGCGTCTTGAACGTGTGCCCGCACGACGCGCACCGCCGGTAGTGGACGACCGCCCTCCCCTTCCGGTAGCTCCCGCCGGCCGCCGGGCACCCCCAGGCGCGGCACGCGGGACACTGGACCGAGTCCTTCCGCCGTTTGCGCCCGCCGGCCGGCTTCGTGTCCGGCTTCGTGTCCGGCTTCGTGTCCGGCTTCGTGTCCGGCTTCGTGTCCGGCTTCGTGTCCGGCTTCGTGTCGACTTTCGCGTCCGCTGCGCCCTTGTCGTCGGTCATCGTGACCCCCAAAAACTGCCGCCGCGCCGGGCGCGGGCAACGAACCCGCGACCGGTGCTCCGGCCTTTCTCGTCTTTGACTCTGCCGGCGGCCGCGTCGCTCGCCGCCGCGTGCTCGTGCAACTGATCGAGTCCGAGCACGAGCGCCGCGCCCGCCTCGTTGAACGCGCCCGCCTGCATCCAGTCGTCGCGGCGCCCCTTGATCAGCGACCACTCGTGCCCGGGGTTGCCCCACCCGTGCACGTCGCGCACCGGCGCGAGGACGTTCGCGGTCATATGCCCCGCGAAGTCGCGAGGCAGATCGCACAGGATCGAGACGCGCCCCTCGGAGAACCGCCGAAGCGTCCGGTCCACCCAGCTATGCCGGTGCAAGTCGTACCGGACCTGCGCCCCCAGGTGCGGGCGCGTCGGGTCGATCCGCTTCGACTCGGCGGGCATGATCGCCGGCGCGGTGCTCTTCACGTGAGGCTGATACCGGAGCGGGAGCAACTGGACCCGGCGCGAGTTGACCTCCGAGACGATCGGGACGCGACAGAAGTCGAGCACCTGCCCCGTAAACGCGCCGCAATCGATCGAACAGAGCAACGCGCCGAGCCGGCCCGACTCGCGACCGTCGAGCTCGATCGGAACCGCGAGCTCGCGGAGGTAGCCCGTCAACGCCGACCACCCCGCGAGCTTGACCAGGTCGACAACGTGCTCGCGCCCGGTCGGCGACCACGCCGACGCCCGGACGTACAGCGTCGGGTTGGCCTCGGGAGCCTGGACGTCGACGCCGACCGTCAGCATCCGGGCGCCCCAGGTCCCGCCCGGGAGCGCGATCCGGTCGACCGATTCGACCCGCTCGGCGACGAGCTCCTCGGTCACAATCGCCTCGGCCGCGCGGTACGGCTCGCCGAGCACGACGTTCGCGAACGCCATCCGGTCGCGGTCGCTCACCGCCCGGACGAACCGCTCGGCGAGGGACCGGACCGTCACCTCGGGATCGGCCAGCGCGTGAATCGAGATCCCGACGTACGGCCGACGCGCCGCCTCCTCGGGCTCGAGGTCGCTCTCGAACCGCCCCGTGCCGCCGAGCTCGGGCCCCCACACCGCGCGGGCCCGCTCGTCATCGGTCACGACCTCGCCGCAATGCGGGCACCGGAGCTCGGCGCTCGCCGGGTCGATCGTGTCGCCCTCGAGCGTACGCCCGAACCTGACGAGCGACCATGCCGGGCGGATCGCCGTCTCGCAATGCGGGCAATCGAACACCCACGCGCGGCGGTCGCTCGAGTCCGACCAGAGCGCGTGAATCCCCTCGCCCTCGCGGCGCGGGTGCGACCACGCCGACACCCACGCCATCGCCTCGAACGCTTGCGTTCGCGCCTCGGCGAGCGTGAACCCGTCCCCCGCCGCCTTCGCGGGGAAATTGTCCATAAAGACTTCGTACTCATCGATCGCGACGTTGAGGTACGTTCGCGACGTCACACTCGAGACGGAGCCGGCGCCGGCGAAATCGATCCGGCCGCCCGAGAACGGGCGCTCGGTCGTGAGCTCGCGGCGGCCCGGAACGCGGAAGAGCTCGGCGAGCCGCGGGCTCGCGGCGACGACCGGGTCGAACTGCTCGGCCGCGAAGTGCGCCGCCTGACGCGCGTCGGAGATCAGGAACAGGAACGGGCCCGGGCGCGTCTCACACTCATACGCGAGGACGTTCAGCATCGCGCGCGTAAACCCGATCTGCGCGCGCTTGAGCGCGACGAGCCCCCGCTTCTCCGGCGACTCGTGCCGGACGTCGTGCAACGCGCGAAGCCACGGCTTCCAATCGCACCGGTACGGCCCCGCCCGCGGGCTCTGCTCGCGCGTGAGCCGCACCGTCCGCTCCGCCCACTCCGACGGCCGCCCGGCACCCGGGGGCGACAGGACGCGGCACACCGCCCCCCAGAGCTCGACCTCGCGCGGCTCGGCGATCATCCCTCGGCGTCACCCGTCCCGGCCGTCGCGGCCTCGATCGACTCGGCGAGCCGGGCCCGGGTCCGGTGCACCGCGCGGCGGACCGCCTCGGCGATCGCGCGGGTGCCCGTGTCCGGGTCCGGGACCGGCGTCCCCGCGTCCGCGAGCGCCGCGATCACCGCCCGCGGGAGGTCCGCCGCCAACGCCTCGAGGTCGCTCACGAACAGGGAGACGGCCGAGACGAGCATCCGCTCGGCCGCCTCGCGTTTGATAACGACCCCCGCCCGCTCGAGCTCGGCCGCGTGCGCCGCCTCGAGCGCCCGGAGCTCGCCCGACACACTCCGGAACGCGCTCCCCAACCGCTGCGCGGCGGCCGGGTCGAGCGACGTCCGCTCCGGGTCGAACCGCAGCAGCGCGTCGAACCGACTCCGCGCGTCGCGGATGCGCCGCTCGAGGCTCGACGCGACGCCCCGGGACGGCTCCGCCGCGGGGTCGCTCGGGCGTTGCGGCGCCGGCGTCTCGCCCGGGTCCCGGACGTCCCGCCCGCGTTGACGCGCGAACCCCACGACCTCCGACAGATTGAACCGCCGAGACCGACCGCCCCGGACCCTGACCTCGTCGTAGGGAAGGCCCTCGTTCGACCACGCGAGGATCGTCCGCCGCGACACGCCCACCCGCGCCCCGACGGCCTCCGCCGAGAGATCGCGCCCAGGTGCCAGCGTCGCGGCCGCCACCGATCACGCCCACCGCCGCGCCAGCGCCCGCACCGTGTCGGTGCCCTCGCACGCGAGCAGGAGCACAACGCCGAGGTACGGGCCGACGTCGTACGCCGCGACCGCGGCCGGCCCGACGGGCGACGTCACCGCCTGCAACGCCCGGCCGTTGCGCGCCTCGGCGACGCCGTCGTCGGTCGTCACGACGGCGACCGTCGGCGTCCGGAACCCCGACCCGTCCGGGTCGCCCGCCTCGGCCGCGGAGAACACAATCCCGCCGTCGTCAACGTGCGTAAACGTCCCGACGCCGAGCCGCTCGAGGTACACCGTGCGCGACGACTCGTCACCCCCGCCGCAATCCATCCGGCTCACCGCGTACAGCTGCCACGCCGTCGTGCCCGGGCTCTCCGCGAGAACCTCCCGGCCCGCGGAGACGTCGAGGCGGATCGGACGATCGACGTCCGACTCGTCGTACCGGATCAGCACGCCCGCCGCCCCGTCGCCGTCGCCCGGGTCGGCGAGCCACGCCTCGAGCGCGGCGAGATCGGAGAACTTCGGGACGATCGTCGCGGGCGTCGTGCGCGAGATCGGCGCGCCGTGCGGCTTCATGGGTTCGATTGCAAGCATGGATCATTCCTTGTTTGGGTTTCGCAACAGCAGCCCGCGGATCTCCCCGCGGAGCTCGTAAAAATCCGCGCCCAGCTTGTCGAGCTTGCGGCTCAGCGCGTCGACGTCGTCGCTCGTCGCGAAGTCGTCGAGGTCATCGATCGCCGCGGCGTTCTCGCCGATCTCCCGGTCCTGCGCCTTGTCGGTCTGAATCTGCAACGCGTGACGCTTCTCGACCTGGTGCCAGAACAAAAAGACGGCGCCGCCCAGCGCGAGCGACGACCCGACCAGGTGCGTCGCGATGATGCCGAGCAGCTTCGCCCACAACCCGCGAGAGAACCTGAACGCGTACCGGTCGCCGGCGCCGGACGGGCCGGGCGGGTCAACGTGCACGACCTGGCCGTCGCCGCGTCTCGTGACCTCACACACGGCGAGCTCTCGATCGAAAGAGCGGCGCCCGCACGCCGACGGCGTTGAGGACGTCGACGACGCCGTCGATCCTGCGAGCCTCTCGCTCGATCGTGCCGCGGACGTCGCCCCGGTCCGCTTCACCGTCCGCGACTTGCTTCGCACGCTCGACGCGCGCGAGACCCGCCGCGAGCTCCTTCCGTTTGTCATTCACCCGCCGGTCGGCCGCCGCCATCAACGCGACGCCGGCCCGCGTGTCGCCCTCGACCGCGAGCTTCGCGCCGACTTGTCGAATCCGCGAGTGCACCAGGCCGACCACGAACGGCGAGACCGACACGACGACCAGGACGGCGCCGACCCAGACCGAGACCTCGGCGAACACGACCCCGTACCGCGTCACGGCGTACTGCAGCGCGAGCGCCCCCGCGAACGCGCCCGCCGCCGCGGCCGCCGCCTTCCGGGGGACCACCGGGAACAGGAACGACGCGACGAACGCGCCCGCCGCGGCGAATCCAGAGAACCAGATCACCGGCCGGAGCACCCACCGCGCCGAGGCGCGGAGCTCGTCGCGGGCCTCGGAGCCGGGCGAGGCGGAGCCGGGAGCCGACCCCGATCCGTCGCCGCGCTCGAGCTCGGCATCCGCCGGCCCGGCCCCGACGTCCCCGCCCCCCCGCGAGCCCGATGCACCCGCGTCACCGATCGACGGCGCGCCGAGATCCGGCGCCCGCTTGGACGGGCAACCGACAACGAACGCCAGCACGACGGCGAGCGCCGCCACCCAGAGCACGATATTTCGTGGTGATTCCACCGGACACCCCCGCCCGTTGGGCGGTCGCGTTCCGATGGGCACGAGGAGCGTAGCGTCGCCGCGCGCCGCGTGTCAACTACCGGGCGCGCTTCGGGCGGATCTCGAGCGCGAGCGCGTCGAGAACTCGGGAAACCTCATCAGACCCGAGGCGCCGCGACCCGTTGAGGTAGGCCGAGAGCTTCGGGCGTTCGACCTCGGCCCGGCGGGCGAGCTCGCTCACGCTCCACCCCGCACGCTCGAGCCGCTCGGCCACGACGTCGGCGATCCAATCAAAGCCCGCCCGGTCGGCCATCCTGACCACCCCCGATCCGTCACCCAAAGAGCGCCCGCGCCGACCAGAACGACGCGGCGCCCAGAGCACCCGAGACCCCCAGCAGCGCCAACGCCACCGACACCACCCGGCCCCGCCGCGGCGGGCCGCATGCCGCGGCGATCGCGAACGCGACCAACGCGGCGCCGAACGCCGCCGCGCCAAAGAGCACGAACACGACGGGCACGAGCGCGCGGATCTCGGGGATCATGCCGCCAGTCTACCCCGCCCCCGGCGCGGCGTCCGCGACCGGATGGGCGGGCCCCGCGGCCCGCGTGAGCTCGACCCGCCGCACGCCCACCCGGGCGCCCCGGCGCTCGACCCCCTCGCGACGCGTGAGCTTGGCGACGTTGTCGCGAGGGCGATTCCACCAGGCGACCGCCTCCGCCTCCGAGTCGGCCGCGTGCCACGTACGAATGTCCCCGCCCGGCTCGAGCGTCACACACTCGAAAACCACCCGCGACGACGACGTCGCGGAGAACCACTCCGGGCACGCCCGGACCGTCACCCGCCCCGCCATCACGCCGCACCCCCCGCCGGGAAGAGCGTCGGCGTCGCCGACTCGGCGTCCGCCTTGGCTTCGGCCCGGACACGCTCGAGCAGACGCCCCCACCGGTCGAGCTCGAGCTCGGCGAGCTCGCGGAGGAACACCAACGCCGAGCGCCGGTCGGGGAAGAAGTCGAACCCGTCGAGGAAGCCGCACCGGTCGAACCCCTCACCCGGGACGCGCCACCGCGGCACGACGTCGCCCCGCGGCCCGCGGACGATCACGCCCTCGGCGACGATCTCGGCGAGGTCCGCCGGGCTCGGGAGCCCCGCCAACGCGAGAACCGACGGCGTGACAAACACCGCCCGCCCGACCTCGACCCAATCCCGACCCGCATTCGCTCTGCCCATCGCGTCGCCCTTCCCATCAAGCCCGGGCACCATCGCCCGGCAATGCCGCGGGCGCCCCACTCGAGGCACCCCGGCGATCATGCGCTGACCGTCGACCGTGACGCGCACGCCGGCCGCCACTTGAGCGCGTTCGGCCCGACCCGTTCGTCGATTGAGCCCTCGAACGTCGCCCCGTCGAGGGAAGTTGCATCAGCCGGGTAGTCACCGCGCGACCCCCGCACCACGAACGAGCACGCCGGCTCATACCCGAAACTCACCGCGTACGCGTCACACTTGCGGGCGTCGAACAACTCGCGACCCGCACGCTCCGCGTCGGCCATGCTCGCGAACGTGCGACGGCGTCCGCACCAACTCAACCCGAGAGCGTCGGGCTCGCCGAAGTGGGGACCGACGCGGCCCTCCTCGGAGTTTGTCGTCGCCGTCTTTACCGACAGGTGCCACGAACGCGGGGACGCCGGCTCGCACACCTCGAGGTCGGCGTCGACGATATAGACCTCGGCGAACCCCGCGTTGAGCTCGGTCGCGCGCCGCTTGTCCGCGTTCTCGCGCGAACTCGCCCATCCGATCAGCTCGAGCTCGGGGTTAACCCCAGCGTCTCGGTCGACGGTTGTCTCGATCCTCTGACGCCGGTATCCGCCGGCGCAGCGCCGCGAAACCTTGGCCCACCGCCTGCCGACGAGCGCGTGCGTGTAGACGCGCGACTTGCTCGACCGCTTGTACGTGATCCCCTCGAATGTCGCCGTGTGTTTGTTCATGCCGTTTCCCTGCCCTGGACCCGGGCACCATCGCCCGAGCGAAGGACGCCCGCCCCGGTTTCCCCGGACGGGCGCCGATTGAGGAGCTCAGTCGAGGACGCGGTACCGGGCGTTCGCCCGCAATCCCTCGGCCGACGGGAAGGCCGCCTCGGACTCGGGGAGCCGGACAAACGTCACCGGATGCGGGTAGTCGTTCGCCGGCGGAACGCACGGCGTCGAGCCCATCGGGACCGGCTCGCCGTTGAGCTCGACGATCGAGCTCGGGAGCGTGCGGGACCGAAGAGCGACGTCGTCGATTCGCGCGACCCGGACCGGGTACGCCTTGGCAATGAACGACGGCTCGTCCGGCGAGGCGAGCTCGATCACGCGGAGCACGCCCGGCGTCCCGTGCAAGCGGACCAGGTCGCCGACCTTGAGATCGGCGAGCGTGAGGGATTCGCGGCGGGCGGGCTTGATCTCGGTCGCGGTCGTCATCGGGAAGCCTCCGGGGTTGAGCGGGCCCAACTGCCCGCCTCATTAGTGTAGCATATTGTTACGGGTTGTCAACCTGTCCGAATGATAAATCGACTCATCGACGAACCGCTCGCGAGCTTGGCGACGGCTCACGCCGCACCCCCCAGCGACCGCTTGAGCTCGAGCAGGCGGGCGCGGCGGGTTGCCCGCCACTCGCCGAGCATCACAAACCGGCACCCCGGAGAAGTCCGGTTGAAGTGCGCCGACGTCAGCCCGCGAATCAGGCGGCCGTCGTCGAGGCGGAGATCGACCGATCCGCGGGCCTCGAATCGGCTCGGCGGATTCTCGCGGACGATCCGGCCGACGCCGGACGGGTTCGCGACGTCGCCCGTGTAGCAAACCCAAAGGCCGGACGCGAGCTCGGGAGCGGTGCGGGTTGCTGCGATCATCGGGGAACCTCCAAAGCGGGCAATATTGCCCGCCAAGAGTGTAGCGTATTGCTACGGCATGTCAACCGATCGGCACCCCGCCCCCCCCCACTTGACGCGGAGCGGGCCGCCCGCGTCCCGCCGGGCCGCGCGTCGCCCGGCCCGAATCCCGTCGAGGGGGACGCCCGATCCGGGGATCGCCGCCCGCGAGCGGCCGCCGAGCTCGAGCCGCGGGCAAGCGCGCAGAGCCAACTTTGTTAGGTATGCCGGACGTACGGCCGCCGCGTCGCGTCCTCTCTGCACGCCCCCCTGCACGGTAGTACCTTGCACCCAAACCCCTGATATCAGGCCACTTACGTCACCCCCCGCGGTCCGCACCGTGCACCGTGCGCGCTCCACTGGCGCCCATGGGTCCCGTTGTGATCGGCTTTTGTCCGGTTTGTGGTCCCGCCGCGGTGCCCCCGAACACCCGGTCCGCCTGGTCCGCCGGGACCGGCCCTCGATCTCCCGAGCCCAACGAAACACTCGAGGAGCGCTCAGGGAGAGAGAGACCGGACGGGCAGAACCGAGCCCGTCCCGGCCGGACCACCGGGCCGTCTGATCTCGCCTCGGTTCGATGGGGAGGGGAGCGGGGAGCACGGCAGGCACCAAAACGAACCGCGGGCCCGCCTGGATGGCGGACCCGCGCGCGGCACCGGGGAGGGAAGGGGAGGGGCTCAACCGGCCGGCGTCCCGTTCGACGGCTCGGGCGTCGCCGCCTCGGCCGCGTCCGTCTGGGGGGCTTGTGGGGCGCCCTGGGGGAAGAGGTCCGAGTCGAGGCGGGACGCCGCCCAGAGCTCGTCAAGCCGCAGCCGCAACCGGCGGACCTCGAGCTCGATCGCGTCGAGTCGCTCGACCCGGCCGTCGATCTCGCCGAGCGCCCGCTCGAGGCGGAGCCCGAGCACCTGGATCAAATCCTCGAGCTCCCCGATCCGCTCGCGCACCGTCGGCCCCGAGGCCGCGGGCGAACGCCCGGGGAACGAGATATCGACCGCCAGCGCAGCACTCCGGACGTTGGCGGGCGTCACGGCGAGACCGAGCTCGGCGCCGATCTCCTCGGCCGCCTGGCGCATCGTGAGGTCGCCCGCCACGATGCGCGAACGCCGCTCGAGGACCGCGTCCTCGACCCGCCGCGCGTCGACGCGCCTCAGCACGTTGCGCCCCAACTCGGGCGCCGTCGTCGTCTCCGTTGTCGCTGCCATCGGTTGCCCCTGGTCGCCCGGTCGTCAGTCGAGGAGAGAATCCGGCGCGTCGTCGCCCGACGCCCGGGCGGGCGCGTCGAACGGGTCGACCGGCTGGTACGCGTGCGGCGGCGTCGCGATCTTGACGCCGACGTAATGCGGGACGCGGCGCTCTTCGGGCGGGCCGCCCATCGGGTCGTCGCGTTTCATGCGTTTCTTGGTGCGCTCGAGGCCCGCGTAGATCGCGCGGAGTTTGTTCCCGAGCGAGCCCTTCGAACCCGCCCGCCGGCCGTTCTCATCGCACCACGCGCGGTAGGCGGCGAACACGTTGTCGATGGTCTCGCAATGCTCGGGCCCGAACGCGAGGACCTCGTCGGCGAACGCGGCGATCGGCGACGAGGCGAGCCGGAAGTCCTCGAGCATCCTCGAGCCGGCGTCGGGGATCGTGAACCCGCCGCCGTTGTCGAGCGCCTCAAAGAGCCGCCTCAGCCCCGCGAGCGCCCAGAGGCGGGCGCCGAGGATCTCATTGTCGCCAGCGAGCCGGCTCTTCAGCGTCGTGTCCTCGCGGCCGAGGTAGCTCTTGAGCATGGGAAGGAACACGAACCGGCCCGCGAGCGCGGTCGACGAGTCGGTGAGGTTGGGGACCTCGTTCGTGTAGATCACGACGCGCGCCGACAACCGGACGCGCATCATGTCGGGCTTGTGCTTGCGCTCGATCAGCTCCGCGTCGCCGCCGCTCCGCGCCTTGAGCTTCTCGACCGCCGCGACGCGGTCGGTCCATTGCCCGACGTGCGCGTCGGCCATCACGGCGAGCAGCTTCGCCACCCACGCCGAGAAATGGAACCTGTCCCCGAGCCGGTCGAACGACGTCGGGACGATGTTGTCCTCGCCGAGCACGCTCGACCACATTCGCTCGATCGTGCCCTTGCCCGACCTGGTCGGCCCGACGATCAGCAGGATCTTCTCGACGCGCGTCGAGTTGACGAGCGAATACCCGAACCACTCCTGCAGACACCGGACCCAATCGGCGCAGCCGCCCGAGACGTCGTCGAGGAACTCGTGCCACGCGGGCGCGAGCTCACGCGCGAGCGATTCGATCCCCTCGAGGCCCTCGGCGTTGTACGCCTCGACGAACCGCTCGAGGGGGAACTCGCCGGGCAGGCACGCGGGCGAGAACCAGAGCGGCGTCGGCGTGTACGCGCGGACCTCGCCGGCGGCCCACGCGCCGACGTCGACGAGCGCGTTCTGGAACGCGATGACCTGGCTCGCCTGGGGTTTGCCGGCGTTCACGCGGACGCTCGCGCTCGCGGCGCCCCAGCGCGGCGCGCCCTCCTTGTCGAACGTGTGCGGGACCCAAGTAGGCAACTCTTCGCCAACGACCGCGACCTCGCCCTTGAGGACGTCGAGGATCTCGTCGACCATGCCCTTCTTGGGGACGAGCGGAGACGTCTCACGCCCGCGGCGGCCGGCCGTGTGCCATTGCGAAAGCCAATGCCACAGACGGCCGCGGAGATGCTCCTCGGGAACAACGACCCACCGCGTGAGGTCGTACTCCCACCAGATCCCGTCCCAGCGCCGGAGGTAGAACCCCGAGAGCGCACGCTCGGAGCGGGGCGGCGCGTACTCATCGAGCAGGTACCGGCGCGCCCGATCGACGGGCGATTCCTCGAGGATGCGGACCGGCCTTTCGGTCGACCACCGGAGGAGCGGCGGCGTCGGCGCGTCGGGGTTCCACTCGCGGGCGCGGGTGCGCGCCGCCTCGAGATCGATCCCGCCCAGGACGCCGCGGAGCGTCCGCTCGGGCCCGTACGCCTCGAGGACGTCGTTCCAGTCCACGCTCTTTCGGGGGCGCCCCGTCGCGGTCCTGGCGGGCTTGTCGGTCACCCCCGCGGCGGCGACGAGCTCGGGGTAGAGCGTCGAGCTCGGGAGCGAGACGAGCACCGTCAGCCACGGGAACCGCTCGAGGATTCGCCCGGCGATCGTGCGCGCCGCCGTCTGCCCGCGGCGCGACGCGTCGAGATCGCCCACGATCGCGACGACGGCGATCGCGCCCTCGTCGCCCGGCTCGACGCGCTCGGCGAGCGCGTCCAGGTCGAGCGACTCGAGCGAGACGGCGTCGAGCGACGCCCAGGAGCCGGCGCGGTCCTCGGCGGCCGCCTGGCACGCGAGCACCGTCTCGATCCCCTCGCCGAGCAGGAGGACGCCCGACGCCGTCGGGTCGTAGAGCTCGACGACGCGGCCGACACACTCGCCGAGCTTCTTCCGCGCCGGCGTGTCCGACTCGTCGCGTTTGCGCGCGGTCTCCGGGTCGAGGAACGTCCGGTGAATCCCCTCGAACCGCGACCCGCCGGGGAGCGTGATCCGCGCGACCATCGCGGGCGCGGTCGTCCACCGCTTCGCGGCCCCGTCCCACTCGTCGGGCGTGTCCGGATTCCACACGATCGACGCGGGGATCGGGCCCGGGAGCCGCTCGAGCGGGATCGAGCGCGTCTCGCCCAGCCACCGGCGGAGGACCGGGTGATCGACGCCGCCGTCGGCGTGCTCGACGCCCGCGCGGTAGGCGGCGCGCGCCGTCTCGATGCGCCTGGCTCGCGCCCAGTCCTCGCGGCGCTGCTTCTCCTCGAGCTCGGACGCCGGCTCGAGCTCGCGGTCGCGGTAGTTGGGCCCGGTCCAGCGCGCAAACACGTTGCCCTTCTGGTCCGGCTTGAAGTCCCCCGCGTACGCGTACCCCGGCGACTTGCTCACCGCGCCGGAGCCGAACCGCGTGCATTTCACCAGGTCGTCGGCGTGCACCGAGCAATACGAATCGCCGCCGCAGACGGGGCATGGTTCGCGCTTCGATACTCGTCGCCAGTCGCCCAAGTGTTCCTCCGATCGTGCCGATCAGATTGGTGCAATGCGCCGGGCGGGCTTTCGTCCCGCCGACCCCGGGTCACCCCCGCGGGCCCGGCCGTTCAGGACGCCGGCGCGTGTTCGTGCGAGTTCAACGTAAGAGAGTCTTTCGGACCGTCCGGGGGCGTTACACGCCGACCGGGCCGCCGGCCCGACGCTTCGGGTAGACCACCTTGGCGCTCACGTTGTAGCGGTACTCGACGACCTCCTCGATCTCGTACCGCTCGTGGCACGCATCGCAGTCGTACTCGTGCTTCCAGTTACCCTGCGCCACGTCCAGCTCGCGCGGCGGCGTCTGGGGTTCGGCCCCGCAATGCGGGCACACGACGCTGTCGTGTCCCACGTTCTCCTGCGTCATCATCCTTCGATCTCCTGTTGGCTGTTCAGAACTGGGGAGGGGTTCTCAGTTCGCGGGTGCCTCGTCGGGCTCGGCATCAAGCGTCCGACACTCCAAGCAATTGCACGGGCCCTCGTACCCCCTCGGGTGTTCGTGCATCTTGCTGGTCAGCTCGTGCAGGTGCCCATTTGCTATGTTGCGCTCGGACAGAAGCTCGCGCAACAGGTCCGCCGTGTGAGACGATGCCTGCGCGTTTGCTGCCGCCAGAACGCTGTTCGTACCCGTGTTGGCCATCCTTCAGCCTCCGTTGGTGTTGCTGGCCCCGGGGGAGGGGTTCTCAGCTCGCGATGTCCTCGGCCTTGGGCCACGACGGCTTGTCCACGCCCAGCGACTTGAACGCCGCCTCGACCGCCTCCTCGTACCCCTCGCCTACGTAGTCGTACAGCGCGTCCTTCCGCCCCTGCGGGAGCTTCTTGTAGCACCCGTAGCACAGCGTCTGCCTCGGCTTCTTGCTGCCCCCGCACGCCGGGCAGAGCCGGCTCCGGAGCGACTCGATCGCGGTGCGTGTGTCGATTGCCGTCATCATCCGTTCTCCGTGTGTGTTTCCATCTGGGAGGGGTTCGGTCCTCGCGGACAGCCCAAGCGGGTTATCGCCGGATACGGTCGTGTGTCACGCCCTCGTGCTCGACCGGCCCCGTCTCGTCATTGGGCGGATACCAGCGGTCATCATCGACGTACACGCGGCCGACACCCAGGCAGTCCGGGCATGTTTGCTCGCCGTCGCCGTGCATGCACGCACCCTGCGCACGGCATAGATCGTCGCAGCAGTCCACGATCGACCCCTCGCCGCCGCAGCGTTCGCAGTCGAGGTAGTTGCAATCACTCATCCTTCGATCTCCTGTTGGCTGTTCAGAACTGGGGAGGGGTTCGGATCTGGCGGACTACATGCACTCGCACGGCCCGGTCGTGTGGCACGACGGGCACGCCGGGGCGGGCTCGCGTCCGGATTTCTCTGCTTTCGCGTCGTTCATCTCGTCGAGCGCCATCTGCTGATCGGCACCCCACTGGGCCGCGACCTCGTACGCCTCGGCCTCGTCCATCTCGCCGATCGTGTCTTCGAGCGCCCGGTCGAGCGCGTCGCGGAAGACGGCGCTGGGTGGCTTTGCCATTGTTCGTTCCTCTCAGATTCGTGGGTTGTTGCTGACCCCAGGGGAAGGGTTCATCGCTCGTAGGGCCTCGGTTGCCCCCAATCGCGAGCGTCCACATATCCGGGCCAGTACCAGCACTTCCAGAAGAGCCGCGCCGTTGCGACGTTGTACTGGCGCTTCCAATACGGGAACCTGACGATGCCCCAGGTCACGCCCACGATCAGGCAGATCGCCTCGGACGCCAAGTAACCGACACGAGAATGCGCCCGAAGGGCGTCGTGTGTTCGTAGGTACACGCTCCGCTTGCTCATGTCTTCGCCTCCGATGGTGTGTGCTCAAACGCTCTGGGAGGGGTTCAAAGCTCGCGCAGCAAATCCAAACGCAGGCACTTTGCAAGTCTCGGCGAGCGCGTCGATTTCGTCTCGATCGAGCTCCGCGAACACGCGCACAGTCGCCGGCGGAGACTTCTGCTCTTCGAGCCGGCGCAGAATCTCGGCGGCGTGATCCGGCGCGAACGCCGGTATCCATGCCGTCCCGCCGTCGAGCTTGTCAGCGACGACCATCATCCGACGCTCACCCATCGATCACCCCCAAACCATCCAACCGATCACGACGCCCACGGCGATCGCGCACAACAGCCCGAGCACCGACACGATCACGAGGAGCAATAACGCGAACCCGACCTCGCGGCCGGACGTCTCGGGCCACATCATCGCGACGCCCCCACAACGCGCGGCCCGCGATTCGCACCCGGCACCAGGCCGACGCCCTTCGGATTGTTTCGGAACACCGCGCATGGCTCGAGGTCGACGCCGAGCCGCTCGAGCGCCTCGAGGTCGAGCTCGTACACCGCCGCGCGTCGCGGCTCGCCCGAGTCGTCGCGTGTGACGCTCACGCTCCCGCGGACCGTCCGGTTCGTGCGGACGACCAAGCCGGCACCCTCGAGCCATCGCACCGCACGGCCCAGCGTCGAAGGGTTGCACGCCAACCGATCCGCGAGGTACGCCCTCGAGACCGGCTCGCCCTCGCGGATCGCGACGAGCCACAAAATCGACTTGAACACACGAGGGGAGATCCTTCCGCCCTCGCAGTCGCGGCTCGCACCCAGGTCCGCGCGTTCGATCGCCGCGAAGAGCGCGTGCATCCGTCGGAGCCGGCGGACCGAGATCGTCGCGGGGTCGCTCATTGGTCGCTGCTCGCGTCGTCGAAATCGATCCGCACCAGGCGACCGCCCACGCGGCCGACGTTGCACGCGCGGAGGTCCAGGTGCGGGAGCCCACGCCGGCGGAGCCGCTTCCGGAGCGCCTCGATCTCGCGGACGCCGCCGCGGTGCTCGGCGGCCTGCTCGCTCAGATACCCGAACGCCCTCGAGCCCGCACCGCGGACCTCGAGGACGTTCGCGGCGCCGACGGCGATCGTCACCGGCCCGAGGCCCTGCTCGCTCGCGCGGCGCTGCCGCGAGAACGCGCGGAGCGCCTCGCCGCGGGTTTCGTACGCCTTGAGCGCGACGCGCATCCCGCCGATCCGCGCGAAGTCGAGGACACAAAGGCACCGCCCGCCCTCGATCGCGGCGTCGCGCTGCGCCCGCGTGATCCGGACCGCCCGCATCACAGCGCCTCGAGCTTCTCGAGGACGTCGACGCGGAGCCGGAACCCGAGCAACGCGTCGCGCGATCCCTCGGGCGTCGTGGTCCGCTCGTACATCGCACCCGAACCGAGCACGCGGCCGACTTCCGCGATCACCGCGACCTCGCCCATCCGCTCGCCCGTGAACCGCTCGGCGTTCGCGTTCCACGCGTTGACGAGCGTCGGGACGTCGACGCGCGAGCCCTCGGCGGGCTCGAGCACCATCGCCGCGAAGAGCGCGAACGGCCGGACGTCGTCGGGATACCGCGCGAGCGCGGCGGCGATCCGCTCGTCGGCGGTCCGGGCGGGCGCGTCCATGCGCTCGCCCTGGCCGTCCCTGACCCCCGCCGACCGCTCGGCACCCGACGGCGGGACGTTGAACCGCCGCCGCGTCGTGCCCACCGTCCCGCCGTTGCTTCCCTGCATGGCAAACCCCCAAGCGCCGGAGCGCGTCTCGTCGTGAAATCGGGCCCGGGCACGCCTGCCCGGACCCGCGCGTTATCCCGGACGGCGTTCCGACGCCGCCCGGGCCCATCGGCTAACTCGCAACCGCCGGGTGGACACCGATCTGGTCGTCGGCGCACCGCTCGATCGGCTTCGCGCCGGAGCGCTCGGGCCGAGCCCCTGGAACCTCGCCGCCGTTGAGCTCCGCAATAAACGCGTCGACGTCCTCACGCCGGAACGCGAGCCCACCCGGAAGCCGCGTCGCTTTGAGCACGACCGGGCGACCCCCGACCTTGACGCCACGCGTCGCCCACTTGTAAACCGTGGCCGCGCTCACCTTCCGGTCCGCCGGCGACAACCGGGACGCGACCTGCTCGCGGCTCAGATACTCACCACTCACGACCGGCCCTCCCGTTCGGATGCGATGCGTTCGGCGTACGGCGCGCCCGACTCGTGCTCGAGCTCGTCCGCCCCAATCACGACGACACCCAGCGCCGAGATCGCGCGGCGGATTCGCGTCTCGGCCGCGAACCTCGCGACGAACCGCGTCTCCTCCCGCCGCGTGCGCTCCGCGTCGTAGAGCTCTGCGATCAGCGCGAGCACCAGGCGGTCCGGGTCGTCCGGCTCGGTCGTCGGCGGCGTGATGACGACCGGGGGCGTCGTGCCGCCGGCGTCGCGTGCATCGATCTCGGCGACGGCGCTCATCGCGGGCCCCCAGACACCGGCACGGGCCGCGTCTCGACGCGCCCGGTCCCGCCGCAATGCGGACACGGGAGCGGGTTCGTCCCGGTCAGCGACTGGTGCTGGACACCGCGGCCCTCGCACGGCGTACAGACGCCCCACGAGCCCCCGCCGGCGCGGGGTTGGCCGAGGACGCCGTCGCCATTCGTCAGCGCTGCGCGCGGCGTGTACCCGCCGGGCGTCCGGGCGTATCCCATCACGCGGCCCCCTTCTCGTGCGCGAGCTTGCCGAGCGCCTCGTCGAGCTCGCCCTCGAACCGGCGCACGATCTCGGCGATCGTGGGGTCGAGGTCGGAGGCGGCGTCGCTCAGCCGGTGCAACGCGGCGCGGACCTCGGCGGCTTCTTGATAGAGCGGCCCGAGCTCCAACTGCACCGGCGGAACCTCGGCCGGCGCGGGGGCGGCGAAACTGGAGGGAACACCGCCCCCGGCGCCGACGTCCCGGCCGGGGAGATGGGGAGCCGGGTCACCGAGGCGAGACTCCGAACGGCGAGCCGTCGCCGGCTCGATCAGCTTCAACGGCGCGACCTCGTCGCGATCGATCGGGCGATCGGTGCGAACGCCGACGCCGAGCTCGAGCTCGCGGAGCGACCCCGCGTCGTCGACGAGCGCCCGCGCCGCGTCGTCGCCGCGCTCGGCGGCGACCTGATCGATCTCCCGCGCGAGCCGCATCGCCCGCTTGGCAACGTGGTACGGGATGCGGCGCGCCGCGAGCGACGCGCGCCACCGGCCCGACGGGATGCGCGAGCGGAGCTCGTTCAACGCGCGGCCCAGGCGGACGCGCGACTCGGCGAGCCCGTGCTCGCGCCGGCAGACGTCGGCGTAGAGGTCCGCGACGACGTCGAGGCCCTCCGCCTCGCTCCGGCACTCGCGGCCGCCGATCTCAAACGCGACCGCGATCACGCCGTCGCTCCCTCGGCGCGGGCGCGGAGGTCCTCGAGGTCCTCGAGGCCCGCGGCGCGGACCGCGGCGACGGCCTCGGTCTCGCCGATGCCGTGCCGGCGCATCATCGCGCCGCACCGGACCGGGCCGAGGTCCCGGAGCGCCGCCACGAGCACCCGACCGAGACCCGTACGATGCGTCAGAATTTGCCGATCGTGCTCCCGCTCGAGGTCGTCGGTCGTGTAAACCCGTGCAGATTCGGTCGCGTCCATGCGAAAGCCCCGGAGGATGGATAGACTCTGGACAGATCCGGCCGCGTCTGGCCGGTTGCATACAGGTATGCCCTACTGTCGGCATACCTATACGCCGAGGCTTGAACCTTTGCAACCCCACGCGGGCTCAGTCCTGGCAGGTTTGCGGTCGGCGCGAGCGGTCTCCCAGACCCGACTCGCCGAGCGAGCCGGCGTCGGCCGGGCGACCATCCAGAAAGCCGAAGCCGCCGAACACTGGCGACTTACGTCATCCAGCACGCGCGCAGTCATCGGCGTCCTCAAGTCGTGCGCGGCGTTGACCGAACGGGAGCGGTCCGACCTGAAAAAAATTTTACATCCCGAGCTCTACGATCGACTCGATACCGGCGAATCGCTCGCCGAACGCGTCGGGGCCGAGTCGGGTCCGGCGTTCGATCGGGCGCTGAAGCGATTCCGGACACTGGTGCAGACCGTCGGCGCCGAACGGGTCGCCGACACCCTGGAAGCGATCGAACGCCTCACCAAAGAGAACGAGACGGGCGCACCGGAAACACCGGAAAACCGTCCATGAACCGCCATAGGACGCCACGAACGCCCATGCCCGTATAATGCGCCCTACCTACTAAGTCGCGTTGCCGCAAAGACTTAGGGCCGATTTGAACGACCGGCATCATGCTTCGCAATGAAGAGGTCGGGAGTTCGAATCTCCTCCGCTCCACTTTCCCCCGGATCACGACGCGGCCACGCCCATCAGGGTGCCCCACCCGCCCGTCGCACCACCACCAGGTCCGTCACGATCTCCGCTGGCTCGAGCACGAGCCCGGTCTGCTTGAGCAGCGCCGCGCGCTGATCCTCCGGCTCGCCACGCGGGATGGTGATTTCGAGGTAGTACAGCGACTCAGGGTCCAGCCCGGTCGCGTCTTCGACGGGCACCCCGAACACTGCGCTCAGCCACGGCAGCACCAGCGTGTGCGGGCCCGACGCCGCCGTCAACGTGGACCCCTCGGGCCCGCCACGAGTCCCGGACCCGGAGGGCTCGTCGCTCACCCCTGGCTTGAGTGTGAGGCCCGATTCGGCAACGCGCAGGCGCAACCCGCCCACCGCGCGGCGCTCGAGCACGACCTCGATCCCCATCGCGCCCGCAACGAGCGCCCGCACCGCGGCTTCGCCGCCCTCGGGCGCCTTGACCACAACGTCGTACGCCTCGTCGTCGCCGAACGCCTCGCCCGTGACCGCCCACGAGGGGACGTCCCAGAGCGTGGACACCACGCCGCGCACGCTCGAGCCGATCATCGTCGCCCGCCCGGGCCCGGCGGTCGCGGACATCCCGCCGCCCGAGACCCCTTCACGCACGATCACCGACACGAGCCCGCCGTCTTCGAGCGTGCTGTACGGATCCACGCCCGCCGTGATGCCGCCTGTCGGGCGTGCCCGCCCCCCGGCCGGCGCGGGCTTGGGCGGCGCGGACTGATCCGCGAGCCCGACCGGCCCGCCCCGCCGCGCCGCTTCGATCACATCAACCGTGACAAGGTGCGGCGACGTCCGCGCCACGATCCGCCCGTCATGCACGATGAACGTCGTCGGCCACCCTCCGATCCGGTACGCCTCGACCATCGACTCGTCCGTGTCGTGCCCAACCCACGACCGCATGGGCCGGCGGTCCAGGAACCGCTCCACGATCGGCGTATCCTCGAACGTCACCGACAGGAACACGACGTCGTCGGCGTCCTCGAAGTGCTCGGCGAGCTCGTTCAGGTGCGGGATCGCGACGACGCACGGCGCACACCACGTGCCCCAATACTCCAGCACGACCGTCTTGCCCGCCAGGTCGTCCCACCCGAGCGACGCGTCCACGCCCTCGGGCACGTTTGAGACCGCTTCGAGCCCGATCGGCGGGGCCTCTTCGCCCGGCCCGGGTTGGGCGTGCGCAAACGCCGCCGAGAGACCAAGAAACGCCGCTGCCGACCGCGTCAGAATCATGGGGATCTCCTGTTCTGGATCACAGCGCCCGCCCTGATGCGCCCGCGCGGCACGCCCGTCGCCCCCGGACTGTCATGATTGTGCGTCCCCGAGCGGGGACCGGTTCCCCTCTGCGAAGCGTGATCCGTCCCAGAGATGCTCGGTCAGCTCCGCGTCCGAGCCTTGAACGTCCAACACCACGAACCCGTTCGCCTGATCCCGCGCGCGCCGCGAACAAAGCGTCGAAACCTGCACGAGCACGACGTCGCGGGCGCCCGAGTCGAGCGTGAGCGTCCGCGAGATCTGGAACTGCCGGTGCAGGTGCCCGGCCAGCACCGCGCGCACGCCGTGCCGGGCGAGCACCTCGAGCATCGCGTCCCCGTTCCCGATGGTCCGGAATCCCGGCAGATCCTCCGGCACCTGGAACGGGTGGTGCACCACGAGCGCCTTGAACGGCCGGCCCGCGTGCTTCTCAAAAAACGCGTCGGCGCGTCGAACCTGCGACGCCGACAGCCGCCCGTGCGACCAGTTGAACGACAACCCCCACGGCCGCGCCGAGTTCAGCCCCAGCAACGCCGCCGGGCCCCCGACGAACGCGTCGCGCGCCACCGGCCCGAGATGCCTCCGGTACCGGCGCAGCGGAGACACGAACCGCTCGACGAGGTTGTACACGGGTAGGTCATGATTCCCCGGCACCGCGAGCACCGGCGTGGACAACGACCCGAGCATCGCCGCCGCCGCCCGGTACTCCGCGTGTCGCCCCGCCATCGTGAAGTCGCCGCTCGCGACGACGAGATCTGGCGACAGCTCGCGCACACACCGTACGAAGCCCGCGACCATCGCGGGATCCTCCGTGCCGTAGTGGATGTCCGAGCAGTGGACGATCCTCACGACGCGTCCTTCACCGGCACCAGCACGCGAAGCCCACGCGGATGCGCCATGAACCGCAGCGGCGTCTCAAGTCGCACCACCTCCCCGTCGGCCGACACCGCGACCGTGTCGGTCTTCGTTTTCACGAGCAGTTCCCGGCACGCCGCCGACAGCGTCTCCGGGTCGCGTGCCAGTCCGCCCGTCGCGAAGGACACCGCCAGCCGCACCGCCGCGAACGCACCCGTGTGGGCCGACGCGTACACCCCCAGCACCCCGCCCGTGAGCGACGCTCGCTCGAAGGTGAACAGCGCGTCGGCGCGGAGCGGGTTGTTCGTCACCGTCAAACTCCGCGTCCGGCGCCGGGCCGTCCCGGCGTCGGACGCGAGTTCGAGATCGAGGGTCGGTGCCTTGAACACCCGCCGACCCCACGCCGCCCCGGCTCGCAGCCGTTCCAGCACACTCTGGGCATCCCGCGCCCGCTCGCGCGACCGCGCCATCCGCGGCACCACCCCGAGCAGCGTGGAGTGCAGAAACACCCGCCCGTTCACGCTCGCGTAGTCAATCTCGGCCGAGCCCATCGCCCGCAGCGCCGCGACGGTCGCCGCCGCGTCCGCGGCGAACCCCAGCTCGCCCGCGACCATGTTCATCGTGCCCGCGGGGACGACTGCCAGCGCCGCGCCGGTCCGCACGGCGAGCCCCGCCGCCGCGCTCACGCTCCCGTCGCCCCCGATCGCGAGGATGACGTCGTACCCGCCCTGCTCGAGCGCTTTGAGTTGGTCCACGAACGAAGCGGATCGGCAGTCGAGCCCGACCAACCGGTGCCCCGCGTGTTCCAGTCCCGCCAGCGCCTCGGCCGCGAGCTCCGCCGCCCGCCCCGCGCCCGACGACGCGTTCGCCAGCACGGCGACGCGCTCCCGCCCGTCCCCGTGATCGCGCGTGCCCTCGCTCATCGGGGCGCAGTGTACGGATCAATAAAAGCGGGACGCGCCCACGAGAGGCGCGCCCCGCCGATTCACCGTGCCGGGTGCGTCCGGCACCTGATTGAGTTCATCCGAACCCGGGGCGTCGGTCAGACGCCCACTCCCTCGGGCAGCTCCACCTTCGGGAAGTCAATCTCCGTCTCGATCACGTGGTTCATGTAGTTCGTGAACAGGTTCGCGACGACCGTCGCAACGATCTCGAGGATCTCGCCCTCGGAGTACCCCGCGTCGCGGACCGCCTGCACATCCGCGTCGCTGGCGAACCCGCGCTTCTCGACGATGACCTTCGAGAAATCAAGGGCCGCCTGCACCTTGGCGTCGCCCGACTCGCCGCGCAGATTCTTGCCCAGCTCGCCCTCGTCCACGCCGACCATCTTCCCGATCGCGGTGTGGGCCGAGGCGCAGTACCCGCACCGGTTGACGCCCGCGACGACGAGCGCGATCTGCTCGCGCAACGCCGGGCTGATGGACGCGTTGTCGAGGGCCGCCCCGTTGTTCAGGTACATCCCGAGCGCCCCGGGGGAGCGCGCCAGCGTCGCCAGCAGATTCGGCACCTTCCCGATCTTCTGCTGAACCGCGTCCCACTGCTCGGCGGCCTTGCCCGAAACCTGGTCCTTCGTCAACGGCGTGATGCGTGCCATGGTGCGGTCTCCTTCGTGTGGTGCCCCGAGGGCGATTCGATGTGTTCTGCCTACGTTTGGTGCCAAGCTCCCTTGCTCGGCCTCGTTCGTCGATGTATACTAGACTGACCTGTCTGTTTATTTCAGCCCGCCGCAGGAATTTCCGCCCCTCCACAGCTGCTGTTTCCGATGGAGGTCTCAGACATGCCCGCCCAGACGACGAAGCCAACCAAACGCGACCAGCTCATCGACGCGGCCCTGGAGCTGTTCGACGCCGGCGGGTTCCACGCGACGGGCATTGACGCCATCATCGCCCGAGCGGGCGTCGCGAAAATGACCCTCTACAAGCACTTCGGGTCCAAGGAAGAACTCATCGTCGCCGCCCTCGACCGCCAGAGCGAAGACGCCCTCGCGTGCATGAAGTCCAAGATCGAGGCTTCCTCCTCCGACCCCGAAGAGCGGCTGCTCGCGATCTTCGACATCGCCGAAAAACAATGCGCCGACAAAGGCTGGCGCGGGTGCGCCTTCCTGCGCGCCTCGGGCGAGTTCGGCGACCTCGACTGCGCCGTCCACGCCGCCGCGGCCAACCACGGCGCACGCATGCACGAGTTCGTCTCCCAGCTCTGCAGCGACGCCGGCGTGACAAACCCTGCCTGCCTCGCCCAGCAGCTGCTCGTGCTGCACACCGGCGCGATCGCCAGCGCCCAGATCGCCGGCGGCACGGACCCCGTCTGCAGCGCGCGCACGAGCGCCAGGATCCTCATCGACGCCACGCGGGCCGCCGGGTGACCACGATCGAGCTGCTCGAAGTCGCGCTCCTCGGGCTCGGCGCCGGCGTCGTCGGCGGGCTCGCCGGCATCGGCGGCTCCATCATCATCCTCCCGGGGCTCCACTGGGTCCTGCACCCCGAAGACCCCCAGCAGCACCACCTCTACATGGCCGCCGCGATGACGACCAACGTCTTCGTCGCGATCCCCTCGGCCATCTCCCACCACCGCGAGGGCGCGGTCCGGCGCGAGCTCGTCCGCCCCGTGATGGTCTGGACCGCCGGCGCCGTCGCGGTCGGCGTCGTGCTCTCGAACTTCGCCCCGGGGCAGGTGCTCAAGTTCCTGCTCGGGATCGCGGTCGTCGCGTTCGCGATCAAGAACCTCTCGACCGTCATCCGACCGCGCCGGCGAGCCTTCGACGGCACGGGCCGCGTCGAACGCGCCACGCCCGGACGACTCGCGACCACGGGCATCACGACCGGGTTGTTCTCAGGACTCCTGGGCGTCGGGGGCGGCGTCGTCCTCGTGCCCATGCTCAACGCGCTCGTGAACGCCAAGCTCCGCTACGCGATCGCGACCAGCTCGGCCGTCATCTGCGTCACCGCGGGCATCGGGGCGATCCTGAAGCTCGCCCTGCTCGGGCAACTCGATCTCTCGTGGATCGACGCCCTCAAGCTCGCGGGCGTGCTCGTCCCCACCGCCATCGTCGGCGGGTGGACCGGCGCGAAGCTCACGCACAAGCTGCCGCTGTTCTGGGTCCGCGTGGCGCTGATCGTCATCCTCGCCGCGATCGCCGCCCGCCTCTTCGGCATCTGGGGCGGCGCGCCCTCCTGAGCCCCCCGAGTCTCCATACGAGCCGCGAGCGGAAGCGAGCGGTCATTCGTTCACCGACGGGATTCGTCCGCTCGCTTCCGCTCGCGGCTCGTCATCTCAACCGTCCACGACGCGCAGCGCGATCAGGTCCTGCACGTCGATCAATCCCACGGGCCTTCCCGCATCATCGACCACCGGGATCTCGTCGAGCCGCACCTCTCGGACCAGCTGCACCGCGTCGCGCACGAGGTCTGTCGCGAGCAGCCGCTTCGGGTCGCGCGTCATGATGCCCTCAACGGGCTGATCGAGCACGTCCGCGCCTTGCGAGACCAGCCGCCGGCGCACGTCCGCGTCGGTCATAATCCCCGCGAGCGCGCCCGCGTCGGTCACGAGCAGGATCGCGCCCGCCCGACGCCCCTCGGCCTCCGCGTGCGCGAGCGCCTCGCGGACCGTGCCCGACGCCGGCACGAGCGGCAGGTTCTCTCCCGCTCTGAATCGCATGACGTCCGTCAGCGGCAGCATCTTCCGACCCAGCGACCCGCCCGGGTGCGACCGTCGGAAATCGTCCGCCGTGAACGACCGCGCGTCCGCGACCGCCATCGCCAGCGCGTCGCCCATCGCCAGCATCGCCGTCGAGCTCGACGTCGGCGCGAGATTGTGCGGGCACGCCTCATCGACGTCCCCCACGCTCAGCGGCGCATCGACAAGCTTCGCGAGACGTGTGTCGTCGCTCTTCGTGATCGCGATCGTGGGCACCTTGTCCTGGCGGAGGATCGCCGCGAGCGAGATCACCTCGTCCGTCGCCCCGCCGTAGCTCAACAGGAGCACCACGTCCGCGGGTCGGATCCGCCCCAGGTCGCCGTGCGCTGCTTCTGTCGAGTGCAGGAAATGGCTCGGCGTGCCCATCGAGCTCAGCGTCGCGCTGATCTTCGCCCCGATCAACCCGGACTTGCCGATCCCCGTCACGATCACCGCCCCCGAGCACCCCGCGACGAGCCCGACCGCCCGGTCGAACGCCTCGTTGATGTGCCCGGCAACGCCCGCCAGGGCGTCCGCCTCGGCGCGCAGGACATCGAGCGCCACAGCACGGGCGCGCGATTCGGATGCATGACTCACCTTCTCAGGAACTGCCATCCTCCAATGGTAGAGCCCGAGCCCCCACGCCGTGCCACTGACCCGTCTTCGGGTCAGTGCGTTGAATTTCACGGAGAACACTGACCCGCGGACGGGTCAGTGGCACGGGACGGGTCCATGACACACCTCGCCCCCTATGCTGGGCCCATGCCCAAGGACCCGTGGGACACCCCGGCGATGCGCCAGTTCAAGCGCTTCAAGGCCGAGCACCCCGGCTGCCTCCTCTTCTTCCGCATGGGCGACTTCTACGAGATGTTCGGCGACGACGCCGAACTCGCCGGCCGCGACCTCGGGCTC
>JAUHXM010000039.1 GCA_030426605.1 Phycisphaerae bacterium
ATTCGCGACCATGATCACCGCCGTCGGCTTGCTCTCAACCCCAGCGGCCGCCCAGGTGAATGAGCTGTTCGAGCTGGTGCCTTCGGTGCTCTCGCCGACGGACGACTACGGCTACGACCTCGCCGTCTCGGACGGCATCGCGATCGTCGGCGCGCCCTCAGACGACCACAGCGGGCTCGACGCCGCGGGCGCTGCGTACCTGTTCGACCTCACAACCGGTCTGGAGATCGCCCGCCTCACCGCGCCCGTCGCGGCGGACGGCGAGGAGTTCGGGTTCGCCGTGGACATCGACGGCGGCGTCGCGATCGTCGGGGCCCGCAAGACGGATCTCGACGACGAGACCACGCAGGTCGGCGCGGCGTACCTCTACGACGCCGCGACCGGTCAGCTGCTCCGCGAGCTGATCCCGAGTTCGCTGCGACAGACCGGTCGGTTCGGTTCTGCGGTCGCGATCTCGGGAAGCCTGGCGATCGTCGGCGCGCCCACCGAGGGCTTCGGGTACGCCTACGTCTTCGACGTCGCGACGGGCCAGGAGCTCGCACGCATCCGCGGGTCCGACGTCGGGCAGAACGATCAGTACGCGACGCTGGTCGAGCTCTCGGGCGGCACGGCGCTCGTCGCCGCACCCCAGCAGGAGATCGACGGCGTCTCGCGCGCCGGGTCGGTCTACGTCTTCGACGCGGCGACCGGCACGGAACTCGGCAAGCTCACCGCGCCCAGCCCGACCTCCTGGGGCTATTTCGGCTCCGTGATGTCCTTCTCGGGCAACACCGCGATCTTCGAGATCGTCGGGCAAGTGCTCGCCTACGACACGACCACCCTCCAGCAAACCGGCACACTCAGCGGGAACGATCCCATCAACGAAGAGCAATTCGGTCGGTCCGTCGCGATCTCGGACGGCGTCGCCCTCATCGGCGCACCCTCCAACACCCACTCGGGCGTCTCCGAAGCGGGCGCCGCCTATCTCTTCAACACCGCGACGGGCCAGCCCCTGGGCTCGTTCACCAAGTCCACCCCGGCCGCCGACGAGCACCTGGGCACGCCCGTCGCGCTCGCGGACGGGATCGCGGTCATCGCGACCTCAACGTTCTACGCCGTCGGGCAGGGCATGACCAACACCGTCTTCGCGTTCTCGCTCGAGTTCACGCCGTGCAACAGCGCCGACCTTGTCGAGCCCTACAACGTGCTGAACCTCGACGACATCGACGCGTTCATCACCGCATTCCTCGCGAGCGATCTCGGCGTGGCGGATTGCGACGGCTCGGGCACGATCAACGTAGACGACATCGACTGCTTCGTCGCGGCGTTTCTGGGCGGGTGCGCCGGGGCGGAATGAACCACGCCGCGACGCGGGGGATCGCACGGTGAACAGGCCCGCGGCGCTTACACCTGCTTGTGCGGATCCCCCTGGAAGCTCTCGAGCTGCCCCATGCGCTCCAGGATCATGTCGGTGATCGTCGGGCGTCGGTCAGTCGTCGATCACGGGCAGCCGGCGAGGAAGCTGTCCACGAAGCAGTCGATGTCGTCGATGTTGCAGACGCCGTTGCCGTCGCAGTCCGACACGGCCGTGTCGCCCGCGAGGAACCCGGCGACGAAGCAGTCGACGTCGTCGATGTTCAGCGTGCCCGAGCCGTCGCAGTCGGCGAAGCAGGGGTTGTAGCACGGGGGGCCCGCGCCGTCGTAGGTCACCTCGAACGGGTCGTGCCGCCCGTTGGCGTCGCAGTCTTCGATCGCCCCGGGATCGACGAACCCGAGGGCGCGGAAGAGCTCGGCGCGGTCCTCGTCGCCCACCGAGCCGTCGCCGAGCGTGTCGTACACCGGCAGCCCGGACGACGAGCCGATCCGCCACGCCTCGAGGTCGTCGATGGTGAAGTCGCCGTCGCCGTCGAGGTCGTACTCGGGCGGGATGGCCGCGAACGACTGGAGGCGGATCACAGCGGTACCGCCCGCGCCGTACCGGGCGACCTCGATCCCGCTTCTGACGAGCGTCCCGCGCAGCAGCACCGAGCCGTCGGCGTCGATCGCGAGGTGGTACACCCCGGGCACCAGAACCAGGTCGTTGGCATCGGCCGAGAGCGACAGCCCCCGCGGGCCCGTGAGCGTCCCGAAGTCGGTCCCCTCGTCGGCGACGAGCTCGGTGACCGAGATCGCGATCGCGTTGGTGTACTGGAAATTGCCCGTCGAGCTCAGGTGGATGTCCGCGAGCACGAAGCCGGTGATCGTGACCGTCGCCGCCCCGGTGAGGGTCCACGACGCGTCGTAGGTGACCGACGTGGGCGTGGACCCGAATGAGCTGTGCGACATGTACGCGATGTAGGCCTGTTGCAGAGTCGCACTCACCGTCGATCCGCTCTGCTTGATAGAGGCCACTGGCGAATGGCTCCGGTTCACGCTCAGGCTGCCCTGGCCGATTTGAACCTGCTGACCGCCGTCGCCGGAGACGAGCCCCGTTTCGTCCCAGACGCCCTGCCCCGAGGCGCTCTCGTTGGTGCCGCCGTACGTGAGCGACAGCGACCGCGGGCCGATGATGGTCCCCTCGATGTCGATGACGTCCATGAGGGCCTGGGCGTGGGCGGGAGTCGCGGCTCCAAAGAGCGCGAGGGCTGCGAGTGCGAGACCGGTGCGGGCGGCGTGGTGCATGGGTCGTCCTCCGTGTGGGCGGCCAGCATCCCCGATCACGCGTGCCCGATCAACCCCGCGTGAGGATCATCGCCGGGCGCACGCCATGATCCTCACGGGCGCCAACCTGCCGGTGCCGTGGTCCGAGCAACGCGAAGGCCACGCCCCGGCGTCATGGCCTTCGCGGCGCTCAGACCATGGCACCCCGGCACGGTGCGGGGTCACACCTGCTTGTGCAGATCCCCCTGGAAGCTCTCGAGCTGGCCCATGCGCTCCAGGATCATGTCCACGGTGTGCTTGAAGTCCCCGCCGGGCGGCTTCGGCTCGCTGCCCGTCAGCTCGGCGTACTGCTCGTCGCTCAAGCGCAGGTACCGCCGCATCGCGTAGTCGTAGACCACCTCGTGCTCGTCGCGCGAGAGGTCGAGCCGAAGCTCGTTGATGATCTTCGTGCCCAGCCCGAGCCAGTCGTCCCACGTCTGCCGCGTGACGTTCGCGACGAGCCATTCGCCCAGCCCGCCCTTGAACGGCGGGCGCTCGATCTTGCTCCCCGGCTTGCCCGTGATCGCGCACGTCATGTCGGCCGGCCCGGCGTCGGCGTCCGCCTTCGTCTTGGGCACCTCGGCCCCGAGCGACTCGAGCGTCTCGGCCATGCCCTTGGCGGGCATCAGGTCGCCCTTGGCCATCGCGGAGACGTACCCGCGCTGCAGCAGCTCGATCGCCGCCTCGGTCTGACCCGTCTGCGCCAGCACCTGCCCGCCGAGCTGGAAGGCCTTGCTCATGTCCGGGTTCACCTCGGTGCACCGGACGTAGGCCTTCGCCGCGTCCTCCGGGCGCTCGGCCTGCATGTACGCCCCGGCGAGCGAGAAGTGCGCCATGTCGTTGTCCGGCTCGTCGGCGATGAGGGCCTCGAACCGGCTGATGCGTTCGTTGATGTCCATGCCGGAGGGTACGCGCACGGTTATTGCCAGGGTGCCACGGCTTGTCTCGCACGCCGTGCCGTTCGTCGCCGAGCACGGGTTGCCCTTCGGGTCAACCCGTGGCACCCGGTGTGGCTCCCAGGCGGATACCGTGTCTCGCAGATGCCGACCGCTGAACCGATCCTGAAGACCTCGCTGGCCGGGCTCGACCTCGCCGCCCCGGTGCTCGTCGCCGCGGGCACCGCCGGCACCACCGACGAGATCGGCGAGGTCCTCGACCTCGCCCGCATCGGCGCCGTCGTCTGCAAGTCCATCACCCCCGAGCCCCGCGCGGGGAACCCGTCGCCGCGGATGGTCCCGCTGGACGTGGGGATGCTCAACGCCATCGGGCTCGCCAACCCGGGGATCGATGCGTTCGCCGAATCGATGCGAGAACACAAACCCGGCCCGTGCCCGCTCATTGGGTCTGTCGCCGCGTTCGACCTCGACGGCTACGCCCTCGTCGCGCAGCGGCTCGCCGCGCTCGATGCCATCCGCGCCATCGAGATCAACGTCTCGTGCCCCAACGTCCACGGCGGCGTCGAGTTCGGCGCCGACCCCAACGCCCTCGCCGACGTCGTCCAGGCCGCCCGCGACGCGACCACCAAACCCGTCTTCGTCAAGCTCGCCCCTGTCGTGGTGGGCACGCCCAACTCCATCGCGGACCTCGCGACCGTCGCCATCGACCGCGGCGCCAACGCCATCACCCTCTGCAACACCGTCCCCGGCATGGCGATCGACGTGCGCACCCGCACGCCCGAGCTCGCCAACGTCACCGGCGGCTACTCCGGCCCCGCCATCCGCCCCATCGTCGTCAAGCTCGTCCACGAGGTCTATCGAAAAGTCACCAAGGACGCGGGCGTGCCGATCGTCGCGGTGGGGGGCATCGCGGGGTGGCACCACGCCGCGGAGTACATCCTCGCCGGCGCGACGGCTGTGCAGATCGGCGCGGGCTCGCTCGCCGACCCGCGCATCCCGATGAAGGTCGCCAAAGGCCTCGCGAAGTGGGCGCGATCGCAGGGCGTCGATCACATCGGGTTGCTGACCGGAGCCATGGAGGTGCCAGCATGAGCATGACCACCGCCGCTCGAGCCACACTGATCGGTCTCGCCTGCATGACGCCCGCGTGCGTGCTCGCGCAGGACGCCGCCCCCGCCGAGGTGCCGGTATCGCCCGAGTCTGCCGATCTGCACCCGATGCTCGAGCGCGTCCGCGCGGCGCACGACCTGGTCGCCGTCGGGGCGATCGTCCTCGAACGCGGCGAGGTCCGCGCGATCGGCGTCGCCGGCATGCGCCAGAAGGGCGGCGCATCGTCCGTCGAGCCGACCGACCCCTGGCACCTCGGCTCGTGCACCAAGGCGATGACCGCGACGCTCGCCGCCCGCCTCGTCGAGCGCGGCGACATCTCGTGGGACACCACCATCGCCGACGCCCTCGCCGAAGACCTCGGGGCCGAGATCCACCCGGGCTTCCGCGACGTCACGCTCGCCCAGCTCGTCCGCAACGTGGGCGGGTGCTCGACCGCCGTCGAGCCGGCGTTGTGGGGGCGGCTGTGGATGATGCGCGACGACCCCGAGCGCGCCCGCCGCACGCTCACCGAGGAGACGATCACCCGCGCCCCCCCGGTCGCCGTGGGAGACTACGAGTACTCGAACACGGGCTTCGCGATCGCGGGGCACATGCTCGAGACCGTCACGGGCACACCGTGGGAAGACCTGATGCGCACCGAGGTGTTCGAGCCCCTGGGCATCGAGCACGCCGGGTTCGGGCACCCGGGCGCGCCCGGCGACACGGCGGTGCCATGGGGGCACGACGCGCGCCGCGGCGCTATCCCGCCGGGCCCGCTGGTGGACAACCCGCCCGCGATCGGGCCCGCGGGCACCGTGCACATGCCGCTGGCGGACTGGGCCCGGTTCGTCGCCGTGCACCTGGGCCCGGGCAACGGCGCGCCCGAGGATTTTCTGTCCGACGAGAGTCTGGCAACGCTGCGCGACGTGCAAGGCCCGGGCTCATATGCCGCGGGCTGGATCGTCGCGCGCCGCCCGTGGGCGGGCCCGGGCGGGCTCGTGCTCACGCACAGCGGCTCGAACAACGCGTGGTACTGCGTCGCGTGGCTCGCCCCCGAGCGCGACCTCGCAATCCTCGTGACGTGCAACGAGGGCGACGCCGCGGCGCCCACGGACCAGATCGCGGGCGAGCTCGTCCGCCGGATGACGCGGTGACGTCCGCCGTCACCCACCCGCGCGTGCGGATCACAGGGGAACGGCTCTCAGTTCGCCGGCAGGCGCTCGGATTGCTCCTCGCGCATCCCCGCGAGCGCCGCCCGCAGGTTTGCCGCCGGGCGCGGCGCTTCGGGCGTCTCGTCCGCGGGTGACGGGTCTTCGACCGTCGCGCTCGCGTCGATCTTGCCGTCATCCTTCACCTGGTCGAGCTTGACCGCGACGCGCTTGGACACGCCGCGCTCCTGCATGGTCACACCGTAGAGCCGGTCCATCGACTGCATCGTCCGCTTGTTGTGCGTGACGACGATGAACCGCGATTGGTCGGTGAACTCGTGCAGCGCCTGGCAGTACCGTCCGACGTTCGCCTCGTCGAGCGCCGCGTCCACTTCGTCGAGGATGCAGAAGCAGCTGGGCTTGGACCGGAAGATCGACATCAGCAGCGCGACGGCGGTCAGCGTCTTCTCGCCGCCCGAGAGCTGGCTGATCGAGCGGGGCTCCTTGCCCGGCGGCTTGGCGATGACCTCGATGCCAGACTCGAGCAGGTCCACCTCGTCGGTGACGACCTTCTGCCCGTCAACCTCCTTGACGAGCGGCATGAGGCGCACCTCGGCCCGCCCGCCGCCGAAGAGGCGACGGAACATGCCGTCGCGCCCGCCGAACTGGTCCTTGATCTTCTCGAAGACCTCGCCGAACCGCTCGCGGCTGGCGATGTCGAGCTTCTCGACGACCGTCGCGAGACGGACCCGCGCGTCGTCGATGTCGGCGACCTGCGCGATGAGGTCGTCGTTGCGTTCGGCGAGGTCGGCTTCCTCGTCGATCGCGTTGAGGTTCACGTTGCCCAGGCGCTTGATCTCGCCCCGCAGGACGTTCACGCGTGCCTGCGAGTCCGCCGCGTCGATACGCTCAACATCGCCCGGCGCCATCACGGCGCGGTAGTCCTCGTGCTCGTCGGCGAGCGAGACGCCCAGCTCCTCGCTGGCCCGTTCCTCGGCGGTCTCACGCTTGACTTCCAGCTCACGCCGGCTCGACTCGACCGAGTGCCAGTCACGCTCGACGCGCTGGGCGTGCTGGCGGAGCGTGCCCACGTTCTCGCCCAGCGTGCGGGCCTCGTCCGCGACGACCTCGAGCGCCGCCCGGCGCTCCGTGACCAGCGCGTCCAGCTCGTCGTGCTTCGCGACGAGGGACTCGACGCGTCCGTGCGCCTCGCGCTGCGCTTCGCGGTGCTCGCTGACACGCTCGCGGGCGTGCTCGGCCAGACGCTGCGCCTCGGCCTGATGCCGCTCGGCCTCGTCTGCGCGGGACTGGAGCTGCGTCGCCTGCCGGCGGGCTGCGCCGAGCTGCTCGCCTTGGCGAGAGACTTCCACGCGGAGTTGGGTGAGCTGCTCGTTGGACTGCGCCGCCTTGGCTTCGAGCTCTGCGTGCTCGCGCTCGGAGGCTTCCAACTTCCCCGCCAGCTCAATCGCGAGCGCCGCGAGGCGTTCGAGACGGCCCGTGAGCTCGCCGCGCTCCGCATCGATCGCCTCCAGGCGCTCGCGCAGGTTGGACGACTCCTGCTCCGCCCCCGCGCACTCGCGGTCCAGTCGGTCGCGATCACGCACCAACCGGTCCAGCTCCGACCGGTGGGCGGCGAGGGACCGCTCCAGCTCGCCCAGGCGCCCGCTCACGCCCGCCGCGTCACGCTCGAGCGCGGACGCGTCGGCGTCCACCGCCTCGAGGCGCTCACGCTCGGTTGTGAGCGTCGCCGTCACCGTCCCGAGCTCGGACTCGATCCGCGCAAGCTCGGATTGCCGCGCGATCACACCGTGGTGCTCGCCCGCGCCCTGGGGCCCGCCGACGACGCGCCCATCGGGCTCGAGCACCTCGCCCTTGCGCGTGATGTACCGCGCCCCGAGCCCCGCGAGCGGGCCCGCCGAGAGCATCATCGCCGCGTCGAGCGTTTCGACGACCAGCGTGCGCCCGAGGGTCCGCGCGAGCAGCGGCGCGATCGCGTCCGTTTTGGCACGCACCAGATCGAGCACGCGCTTCACGCGCAGCCGCTCGATCGTCGGCCGCGGGATCGGGCTCGCCGCCTCGCCCAGGCCGACCATCGGCACGAACGCCACCCGCCCGGGCAGCCCTGTCAATTCGTCCGCGTTGGGCACCGCCGCGACGGACCGCACGACCACCGCGCTGAGCAGCGAGCCGAGCGCCGTCTCGACCGTCTCGGCGTGGTCGGCGTCCACCTCGATCAACTCGGCGAGCGACCCGACGACGCCCTCGAACCCTTCGCCACGCTCACGCGCGTCGAGCACGGCCCGCGCGCCGTCGGACAGCCCGGCACGCGAACGGACCATCTCGGCGAGCGTCGCCCGCTTGGCGTCGGCACGCAGGAACCGCTCATCGAGTTCCGCGACGCGCTGGGCCAGCCCACGCCGGTCCGCCGACAACGCCTCCTGCTTGGAGCGCAGCTCGTCGAGCTTGGCCCGTGCCGTCTCTGCCTGCGTCTTGAGCGACGCGATCTGCGTGTCCTTGTTGGCCGCGGACTGCGCCGTCTGATCGCGTTCCGCCGTCAGCGTGCCGATGCGGGCGGTGATCGCCTCGTACTGCTCGCGCAGTGTTTCGCTCCGTCGCTGCTCGGCCTGGTCCTGCGCGGCGAGGCTCGCCCGCTCACGCTCCACGCCCGACGCCCGCGACCGGTGCTCGGTCACCGCGTCCCGCGCCTGGGTCGCACGCTCTGCCAGCTCGGTCCGCTCGGCGCTGAGCGCCTCCGCCCTGCGCTCCGCCTCCGCGAGCGATTCGTTGAGCGACGCGACCGCCTGCCGCTGCTCTTCGAGCTCCGACGCGATCGTTTCCGCACGCTCGCCCGCCTCGCGCGAGCGCTCGATCTCGGCCTCGGCCCGGTGCTCGGCTTCCTTGATCGCCGACTCCGCGAGCGCCGCCCGCTGGCGTGCCTGCTCGGCCCCGTGGTGCGCGCTCGTGCGCTCGTCCTCGGCCTCGCGCAGGGCCGCCGCCAGCTCGTGCTGCTTGAGCTGGGCGTCCTGCAGCTCCGCCTCCGCCGCGTCGTGCTTCTCGTGGGACGCGTTCCGCTCCGCCTCGAGCTTGCTCAGCTGGCTCGTGAGCCCGTCCAGCCGCGCGCGGATGTCGTCGTACTGCTCGAACGCCAGCGCGAGGCGCAGCGCCATCATCTCGTCGTTGAGATCCTGATACCGGCGCGCCTTCGCCGCCTGCCCGCGGACCATGCGCAGGCGTCGCTCGGTGTTCTGCAGCATGTCGCGCGTGCGCGTCAGGTTCAGCTCGGTCCGTTCGAGCTTGCGTTGCGTCTCGGCGCGCCGGGCGCGGTACTTCGCGATGCCCGCGGCTTCCTCGAAGATGTGCCGGCGGTCCATCGGGCTCGCGACGAGCATCGCGTCCACGCGCCCCTGCTCGATGATCGAGTACGCGTCGGCGCCGATGCCCGTGTCCAGGAACAGGTCGCGGATGTCGCGCAGCCGCGCGATCTTGCCGTTGATGAGGTACTGGCTCTTCCCGTCGCGGTACAGCCGCCGCTCGACCTCGACGGTCTCCGAATCGATCGGGAGGGGGCGGGCGACGCTCCGGGAGATCAGCGCGGGCGCCTCGCTCGACTCGGATTCCGACTCGTCGTGGTCGTCCTCGTCCCGGCTCTCGGTGGGCATCACGACGGGCGGGCGCTCGAGCTTCGGGTTCTCGAACGAGAGGGTGACCGCCGCCATGCCCGCGGGCTTGCGCTTGGCGCTGCCCGCGAAGATCACGTCGATCATCTCCTTGCCGCGCAGCGACTTGCTCGACCGCTCGCCGAGCACCCACTTGATCGCGTCCACGACGTTGGACTTGCCGCACCCGTTGGGCCCGACCACGCCCGTCAGGGGGTCGGTGAACGTGAACTCGGTCGGGTCCGCGAAGCTCTTGAACCCGTTGAGACGCAGGCTCGTCAGGCGCAGCCCGTTGGGCGTCGCGAGCAGCGACTGGTCCACAGCGTCGCGCTGGCCTTCGAACATCGGGCCGTCGGGCATCGGGTCGGTCACGCCATCGGAAGGCTCGGCCGTCGGAGACGTCTCGGCAACGGATTCGAGCTCGGGAGAAGGATCGGTCAACATGTCCGGCGAGACCTCCGTGTCGCGCGCCAATTCCTGGCGGTGCGCCGGGCAGTCCTGCCCGGGGGCCCGTCCTGGGCCGTGCGCACCGTTGACCGGGACGGACCCGGTCCGCGGATCATATGAAGAACCGCCCGCCCGTGGGGGGGTGGGGCGAAAAACGCTCCCGGGGGCCCTTACTCGTCCCGCCCGACCGGTGTGTCCGCCGGCAGATCGGGCTCGGGCGACGCGCCCTCCGCGGGTTCGCCCTCGGTCGGTGCCGGGGCCGTAAGGGGGACCAGCAGCGACGTCCGACGCGGCGTCGTCTCGTCCGGGCCCACCAGCCGCGCCTTCGGGTCGTCCAGGCGACCCTCGAGCAGCACCAGTTCGGTTTCGTCCTCGGGGGTCTCGGGCCGGATCGTGATCTCCTCCTTCTCGGAGGACTGCAGCAGCTCCGCGAGCAGCCGGTCACGCTCGGTCGTGAACGCCCCGGCGACGTTCGCCTGCCGCTGAATCTCGTACAGGGCCCCGACCACCTCCGAGTACGACAGCCCAAGCCCGGGCCGCGCGTCCTCGGGCGTTGGCGTGTGCGACATGAACTCGATCAGCTCGATGAGCGACGGTTCGACGTCGTGCCGAACGGTCCGCCCGGTCCGCTCGTCGTGGTATCGAACCCGGATCGGGCCCGACATCCCGCCCCGCTGGAGGAGCAGGCGGTCCGACCAGACGCTCACGAGCATCGCGCCCGTGAGGGTGTCGTCCTCGCCGAACAGGACGATCCGGGGCTCGCCCTGCTGGGTGACATAGATGAGCGGCTCGCCCGCCGCGGCGCGATCAAGCAGGAACTTGCCATCGACCAGGCGCCGGCTCACGAACTGCAGCGTGCCGTCGGGCAGGCGGAGCCGTGCCAGCGAGTCGAGCGACGCGGGCGACAGCCGCACCCGGTTGCCCGGCGACCGCCCCGATGCCGCCGCAAGGATGCGCCGGCGCTGGGCATCGACCGCGCGTTCGGCGAGCGCCTCGTACGCCGCGACCCGCACCACCAGGTTGTCCTCGGCGAGGAGTTCGGTGAGTTGCTGTTCGATCCGGGGCCCGCCATCGACACGCCCCAGCAGGCGCGTGGCCTCTGGACGCACGGACGCCGGGCCGCGCTGCGCCAGCTCGAGCAGGTGTTCTGCCGTCCGCGCGTCGCCCAGGTTTGCCCCCGCGCGCAGCGCCGCCAGTCTCGGGATCGACTCCGGGTGGGAGTACAGGTCTCTCAGAAATGGCAGCGCCCGCTCGCCCAACGCCTCGAGGCACCACGACATGTCCGACGCGAAGCGCGGCTGCGACACGAGCGTCTGCGCGTACCGGCGGGCGTAGACCTCGGGGTACGCCTGGTCGAGCGTCAGGTGGCGGATCAGCTCGACGAAGTCGTACTCGCGGCCCTCGTAGCGGTAGGGGAGCTTCACGCGCACGTGCTGGTCGTCACGCCCGCGGGCGGTCGGCTCGCGGTCGCCGCTCGCGCGTGGGAACGAGGAGTTGATCGCGTTGGCGATCTGACGCGCCCGCGCGTGCGATGGGTTGTCGAGGATCACGTCGATGTAGACGGTGTCCGTGACCACGCCGCCCTCGAGGATGCGTCCCACGGTGCGGGACACCCCGTCGCTCTCGCTGCCGGGCTCGGCGAACGGGTTGATGAAGATCGTCCCCTGCGCCTCGCCGATCACGCGCGCCTGCCGGTTCCCGAACGTCGAGGGCGGGCCCGGGCGCAGCTCGGTCGTCCACAGCGTGCCGCCCTCCAGGCTCGTCGCGTTCAGGGCCCGCACGTAGACGTCGAACGGGTCGCCCGCCCGCACGCCCGGCGGCAGCGCCGCCTCGACGATGACGACCGCCGTGTTCCGGTCGCTCATCAGCTGGCGCGGGCTCATGCCCTCGATCGCGGTGCCCTTGTACTTGCCCGTCACGCCGATGCCCATGAGGGCCATCTCGCGCTCGAGGTGCGCCGCGATCTGCTCCTGCACGGGCAGGCCGCCCGTGCCGTCGAGCCCGACAACGAACCCGACACCCGACGCGCGCGTCGGGCTCACGCCGCCCAGACGCGCGATGGACCCGATCGTCCCGCGGAGCGGCGCGGGGATGTCACGCGTTACCGTTGGCTCGACCGTGCGCGCCCGCCGCAGTGGCTTGTTCCGGTTGCACGCGGGCATCGCCACGACGAGCGCGCACAACGCGCCGACAAGAACACACCGAGACGTTCGACTGCGGACAGCACCGATCATGGGCGGAACTCCAGGGCGCGGGCCGCGTTTCGCGTGCCGCGCAGGTCGGGCCGGCGGGGCCCCGTGGGTCGCTGACTGGCCCGTGCGCTCGAACGCACGGCGAGGTTCCACGCGTTCGCCCCCGCGCGGAGAGCAAGCGTAGACGCCGCCGCCCACAATCCCTCAATCACCCGCCCACGAACCGCCAACCGCGTTTGCAGGCCTGCGGGGGTGGTGAATCATTAAATTCGCCCAGTTTCACCCGTCATTCAACCCACAACCCATCGTGGGTCGATACCATCTCTGCCCGCCAGAGACCACAATATCTGGTGGGCAATGGGTCGTGGCACACAAGTGCGCCGAAGCCCTGAAATGGACAGGATTTACGCGAAGCCGACAGGTTCCCCACGCGCAACTTTGGACCATGTGGGGGTCGGCCGAGCACTTGCTACCATGGATCGTGGTATGGATCGAAACACCTCTCAGCATGACCCGGTTCGGCGCGTGAGCCGCCCCAGATTCACATCTGAGGCCGCACGCACGCCGTCTTGGGCCGTTCTGTGTGGTGGCTGGATGGGTCGGCAAGCCGCCGACCTGGGCACGACGCGGCTCGGGAATCTCCCGAATCTCGCTTCGGCGTAATGAAACGACACCCGGGGGAACCCCCGGGCGTGGTATCGTCGCGTGCCCTGACAAAGAACGAACGGCCGCCCACGGGCCGCCGCAGTGGAGGAGACCCGCATGCCCGTGCTGTGCGACACCCAGATCAGAGAGCTCATCGGCATCGAGCCGTTCCAGGAAGCCGTCAAGCGCCCCGGCACCGTCTCCTACGGCGTCTCGAGCTACGGCTACGACGTCCGCGTCGGGCCCGTCTTCAAGATCTTCACGCCCACGCCCGCGACCGGCGGCGTCTCGATCGTCGATCCCAAGAACTTCACCGACGACCTCATGGTCACCGTGGACACCCGCAACCGCGCCACCGACCACGTCGTCATCCCGCCCAACAGCTTCGCCCTGTGCGAGACGGTCGAGCACTTCAGCATCCCGCGCGACGTCCTCGTCCTGTGTGTCGGCAAGAGCACCTACGCCCGGTGCGGGCTGATCGTGAACGTGACGCCGCTCGAGCCCGAATGGCGTGGCAAGGTGACGCTCGAGATCAGCAACACCACGCCCCTGCCGGCCAAGGTATACGCGAACGAGGGGATCGCCCAGTTCGTGTTCCTCAAGGCGGACCGGGTGTGCGCGCAGAGCTACGCGGACAAAGCCGGGAAGTACCAGGACCAGTCGGGGCTGACACTGCCCCGCGTTGATTGATTTGGCAACTGTTGGGCGCTCGATCGCACGTGTAAGCCAGTTGAAGGAGTATTGGATGCGGTACACCGATGTTCGCCGAGTCTTCCGAACGAGTGACATCGACAAGGTGAATTTGGCGCTTGAGCGTGGTTGGACACTCTTGACGGTTGAATGCTCCGAGCCTCAGCCAGATCAGATGACGTGCTTCGTACTTGCTTGGAATCAGCCTCAGAGTGTCGAAGAGTGGGCAAGCGGGACTCGAAGTAAGGCGCCGTCGCCTCCGCTGACACCGGCCGAGGTTAGACAGCGGCGAGAGATCGAGCGGATCGCGTCGATGGGTCGTAACTGACTCCGGTCTCAACTCGCGACTTTGATGCCCGGGCGATCTGAGCTCGGTGGTTTGGATAGAGCATCGAAAAATATGACAGCGCCGACGGCTCTAGTGCCTAATGCCTAGTGCCCAGTGCCTCAGGACGAGGAAGCCATGAAGATCACCCGCAAGTTCACCAAGGACGGCCAGAACCCCTTCGACAGCGTCAACTGGACGACGCGGTCGAGCAAGATCTCGAACCCCGACGGCTCGGTCGTCTTCGAGATGGCGGACGCCGAGGTCCCCGAGACCTGGTCGCAGCTCGCGACGGACATCATGGTGTCCAAGTACTTCCGCAAGGCGGGGGTGCCGCAGTTCGAGCAGCCGTACGCGATCCCGGGGGCCCGCGATGCGCGCCCGAAGCTCGGCGCCGACGGCACGCCCGTGAAGGGGCCCGAGCGCAGCGCCCGCCAGGTGATCCACCGGCTCGCCGGGTGCTGGCGTCACTGGGGCGAGACACACAACTACTTTGACACCGCGGCGGACGCGCAGGCGTTCTACGACGAGCTGGTCTACATGATGGTGCACCAGATGGCGGCGCCGAACTCGCCGCAGTGGTTCAACACCGGGCTCGAGTGGGCGTACGGCATCAACGGCCCCGCGCAGGGCCATTGGGTCGCGGACCACACAACGGGCGAGCTGAAGCTGGCCGACGACGCGTACACACACCCGCAGCCGCACGCGTGCTTCATCCAGTCGATCCAGGACGACCTCGTCAACGAGGGCGGGATCATGGACCTCTGGACCCGCGAAGCGCGGCTGTTCAAGTACGGGTCGGGCACGGGCACCAACTTCTCGAACCTGCGCGCCGAGAACGAGCAGCTCTCGGGCGGCGGCAAGTCGTCGGGCCTGATGAGCTGGCTCAAGATCGGCGACCGCGCCGCGGGCGCGATCAAGTCCGGCGGCACCACCCGGCGCGCCGCCAAGATGGTCTGCCTGGACATGGACCACCCGGACATCGCGGAGTTCATCAACTGGAAGGTGCGCGAGGAGATCAAGGTCGCCGCGCTCGTCGAGGGCATGAAGGCGATCGCGGGCGAGAAGACGAGCCCGTCGGACACCGAGACCGTCGGCGAGACCGCCACCCGCCTCGGGCTTACGCTCGACTACGACTTCAACGGCGAGGCCTACCGGACCGTTTCGGGTCAGAACTCGAACAACTCGGTGCGGATCCCGGACGATTTCTTCGAGGCGATCGACGACGACTCGACGTGGCTGACCACCAGCCGGACCAACGGGCAGCAGAACAAGGAGTTCGCGGCCCGCGAGCTGTGGGACCAGATCGCGTACGCCGCCTGGCGGTGCGCCGACCCGGGCGTGCAGTACGACACGACGATCAACGCGTGGCACACGTGCCCGAGCGCGGGGCGGATCAACGCGTCCAACCCGTGCTCTGAGTACATGTTCCTGGACGACACGGCGTGCAACCTGGCGTCGTTGAACGTGCTGAAGTTCTACGACCGCGAGTCCCGCCGCTTCGACGTCGAGCGGTACGAGCACGCGGTGGACATCTGGACGATGGTCCTCGAGATCAGCGTGCTGATGGCGTCGTTCCCGTCCGAGCAGATCGCCAGGCTCAGCTGGACGTACCGGACCCTCGGGCTCGGGTACGCCAACCTGGGCGCGATGCTGATGCAGGCGGGCGTGGCGTACGACTCCGAAGAAGGCCGCGCGATCTGCGGGGCGCTGACCGCGGTCCTCACCGGGCGGTCCTACCGCATGAGCGCGTTGCTCGCGGGCGAGCACGGCGCGTTCGCGGGGTACGAAGACGACAAGGAGAACATGCTCCGCGTCATCCGCAACCACCGGCGCGCGGCACACAACGTCGCCCGCGACTCGGGTGAGTACGAGGGCCTCTCGATCGCGCCCGTCCCGATCGACCACGCCCTATTCCGCGACAAGCATGTCAAGCTCGACGGCTCGATGGACCTGCTCCACCGCGCCACCACCGTGTGGGACGAGGCGCTCGCGCTCGGCGAGCAGCACGGCTACCGCAACGCCCAGGTCTCCGTCATCGCGCCCACGGGCACGATCGGCCTGCTGATGGACTGCGACACGACCGGCGTCGAGCCCGACTTCGCGCTCGTGAAGTTCAAGAAGCTCGCCGGCGGCGGGTACTTCAAGATCGCCAACCAGTCCGTCCGCCCCGCGCTCTCGTCGCTGGGCTACTCCGACGAGCAGGTCAAGGACATCCTCACCTACCTGCTGGGCACCCTCTCGCTCGACGTCCCCCTGCCGGGCGATACCGACGAGACGGGCGGCGTGGCGTTCGCCGAGTGGCTCGTCATGAAGGGCTTCACGCTCGATGACCTCAAGGCGGTCACCGACCAGCTCCCGGGCGTCTTCGAGCTCAAGTTCGCGTTCAGCGCGTGGGGGCTGGGCGACGACCTGCTCGGGCGCCTGGGCGTGGACGCGGCCAAGGCCAAGAGCGACCCGTCGTTCAACCTCCTCCGCGCCCTCGGGCTCGACCCGGTGCAGATCGAGCAACTCAACGCGAAGATCTGCGGCACGCAGACCGTCGAGGGCGCCCCGCACCTCAAGGACGAGCACCTGTCCGTGTTCGACTGCGCCAACACGTGCGGGAAGATCGGCACGCGGTTCATCGCCGTCGAGGGGCACATCCGCATGATGGCGGCGGCCCAGCCGTTCATCTCGGGCGCGATCTCCAAGACCATCAACCTGCCCAACGACGCGTCGGTTGACGACATCAAGGACGCCTACCGCTTGAGCTGGGAGCTCGGGCTCAAGGCGAACGCGCTCTACCGCGACGGGTGCAAGCTCTCGCAGCCGCTGAGCAACAAGTCCGACGACGTGGACGTCGAGGAGGTGCTCGACGAGCAGGGCGAGGCGGAGGCGCTCGAGGAGGTCGCGGGGGCCGCGGGCGATCTCGCCGTCGCGGCGGCCGAGGGCAACGTCAAGGTCGTCGTGCAGAAGGAGGTGGAGATCGTCCACCGCCCGATGCGTCGCCGCCTGCCCGACACGCGCCGCTCGATGACGCACAAGTTCAACGTCGCCGGGCACGAGGGGTATCTCACCGTCGGGCTCTACGAGGACGGCATGCCCGGCGAGCTCTTCATCACCATGGCCAAGGAGGGTTCGACCATCGGCGGGCTCATGGACTCGCTGGGCACCGCGACCTCGGTCGCGCTGCAGTACGGCGTGCCGCTCGAGTCGCTCATCCGCAAGTTCACGCACCAGCGCTTCGAGCCCGCGGGCATGACGACGAACCGGGAGATCCCGTTCGCCAAGAGCCTGGTGGATTACATCTTCAGGTGGCTGGGCATCCAGTTCATCGAGGGCTACCGCGAGGCGAACGCGCCGCAGCGGGCGAGCGAGCTCAAGCCCAAGGCGCAGGCGGAGCCCAAGCCCGCGTCCACGAGCGATGCACGCTGGAAGAACGACCCCGCCCCTCGTCGCCATGTCGCGGACACGCCGTCCAAACCCGATGCGGGTGACGCACCCCGCGCCGGGTCCGAGACGATCATCGTCCGCGAGCAGACCACGGTCGCGAGCTCGATGCTCTCGGTCGCGCTCGACGCGGCGGGCGACGCGCCGCCGTGCGATGTGTGCGGCACGATCACCGTCCGCTCGGGCACGTGCTACAAGTGCCTGAATTGCGGCGCGTCCATGGGGTGCAGCTGATGTGAGATTCGCGTTGGAGCAGGCCGGGCGGCAGAACGGTCAGCGGCGAACGGAATCCGGCTGGGACGCGGGCGCACGGAGTACGCCCGCGGACAGAGCCGGCTCGGGTTCGCGGCGAGGGCCTCCGGGCCAGGGACGAGCCGCCGAACGCCGGGCGCCGTCCGGCCTGCTCACGACGTGGATCTCCTCCCGCGGGAGGGCAGCGCCTTGAAGAACCCGTTCACATGGTTCCTGGGGTTCGCGGTTGTCGCGCTCGCCGTCATCGTCCTCCTGATGACGCGCACGAACGCGGCGCTCCGCGTCGCGATCCAGGAGCGCGACGAGATGATCGCCAGCCGCGCCGCCGAGGTGGGGCTCGGCACGGGCGACACGGTGGACCCGCTGGAACTGTTCTCGCCCGCCGGCGAGCCGGGCACGCTCGCGTTCGGGCCCGAACCCGCCCTGGTGCTGCTCGTGAGCACGGGGTGCGATGCGTGTGATCTGGCGGTCCCCGCGTGGGAGTCGCTGATCGCCGAGGGCTTGCCGGGCGTCACCGTCGTGTGTCTCGACATGACGGCGCGCGAGCCGTCCGAGCTCACGCCCAAGTCGGCCGTGTTCGACGTGGTGGGCGTGGGCGACCCCGCATGGCTGCATGAGATCCCCGTGACGCCGTCCGTGCTCGTCATCGGTCCGGACGCCCGAGTGGCGGGGGCCTGGTACGGGCTCCGGGCCGCGCGCCGAACGGCCGAGATGCGCGCGGTATTGGACGACATCCTGAACGGGGGGTGACGGCCCCATCCATAAAAAAGCCCCCGGGAGCGGGGGCTGTTGTGATCGAACGCTCAGCGGCGCTGGGCGATCAGCGCGATGTCGCGCCTGCGTAGCATCCCGTCGCGCACGCCTTGGCGGCGTAGCACGAGTTGGAGTACGTCACGCCGTTCGAGCAGATGACCGGGTCCCAGACGTCCAGGCACTGGATGCCCGGGAGGCAGTCGCGCTTCACGACGGGCGCCGCGACCGCGGCGACGCCGACGCCCATCACGGTGGCGACGGAGACCGCCGCGGCAATCTTCATGGCGAGCTTGGAGTTGCGATTCATTGTTGTGACCTTTCAGATGAAACCCGAGCCCCCAAGGGGCCCATCAGTGAAACCACAAGCGGCGCGCCCGGGCGCACCGCCACACGAACCACGATGTCACTGCGTGGGCGCCGGCCAGACTGGCGCGGCGCCCGGTCCGAGCTGGGATGGGCTCCGACATGCGCCGAGCGTACCACGCCGCATGCGCGCGCGGCGGGTGTTTGCAAGTCATGTTGAAAGGTTGCGCACTCAGCCCAGCGGGTCGGGCAGGTTCAGCGCTTCACGGTTCGCGGGAAGCTCGAACTGAGCGCGCGTCGTTGCATACCGCAGCCCGCCCATGCGGCCCACGGCGCCCAGTTGATCCTGATTGATGTGGAACCGTTCGTTTATCAGGTCGTCACGCACAAACATGTGTGTCACGCGCCCGATCACGATGTTGCCTCCCACAGGTTCGTGCCCGTTCGTGCGCACGACCTGCACCGTCTCGCACTCCATCGCGACGGGGCTCTCCGCAACGCGCGGTGCCTTCACGCGGATGCTCGGCGCGGGCGTCAGGCCGACCTCCTCGAACTCGCTCACCTCGGGCCCGTACCCGTCCGCCGCGGCGGCGACCTGGCGGATGTACGGCTCGACCGCGAGATTGACAACGAACTGGCCCGTCCCGCCCTCGGAAACCGGCTTCGCGTTGCGGAGCGTGTCCTTCTCCGTCCCGTTCGGTTGGTTGGCGGGGCAGAACAGCACCGTCATCGGGTTCGAGCCGACACCGTTGAAGAACGAGAATGGCGCCAGGTTCGGCACGCCCTCGGGCGAGACGGTCGAGATGAACGCAATGGGGCGCGGCACGATCGTGCCGATGAGCAGCTTGTAGCGCTCGGGGATGCCGAGCTCGGCGGGGTTGATCTCCATGGGCGAGGGTAGCCGGCGCGTACGATCGCCCGATGCCAGACGACGCCCCTGCCCCATCCACGACCCCGCCCGGCCCGGACATCACGACCTGGTCCGCGCTGCTCGCGCACTGGACCGATTTCGCGCGCGCCTCCGTTGCCCTCCCCGACGACGGCGAGGGCGGGCGTTGGAAGCGGGCGGTGCCCCATATCATCGCGCTGCAGGCGACCACGATGGCGCTGGGAGAAATCGATCGGCTCGATGATTCTGAACGCCCGGTGGCGATCGACCGGTCCGAGATCACCTGCCGTGACGCCGTGGGCGCGATCCACGACCTCTGGCGCGGCGAGCCCGTGCCCGAGCTGGTCGTCGAGCTCATCGACGACTCGCGCGTCGCCTTCGAGCGTGCGGCGAACGCGGGGGTCGAGTGGGTCGTGACCGCCGAGCGCGTTGTGTGCGACCACCCGGCGGAGCTCGTCGCGGGCCTGCGCAAGGCCGGGTTCGCGGGTGAGCTGTTCGTGCCCGCGCCGGGTCAGCCGGTGTTCCGGGGCGCACCCGCCGCGTTCGCGCGCGGGCCGGCGGGCACAGCGCCGAGCGACGCCCAGCTCGCCGTCATCGGCAAGTACCTCGGAAAGGGTTCGGTCAGCGAGCCCGAACGCATCGGGCTGCCCCGACAGATCTACCGCCAGTTCGACTTCGCGGCGGGCGGGCCGGTCAAGGACCTGGTGGTCCCCATGAACGAGGACCTGCCCTCGGGCCAGCCGGTGCTCATCCTCGCGATCGAGGGCGGTGAGCCCGTGAGCGTGCCCCTGCCCCCGCGTGAAACACCCAGGATCGAGACCCTCCCGGTTGAGATCTTCGGCGCGGAAACGAGCGCCAACGACTAGCCCGAAGCGTCAGCGCCGGGCACGTCATGGATTGATGTGTGTGGAAGGTGCCCGGGGCTCACGCTTCGGGCTCGTCTGGCACTGACTCGTTGGACCACGCCCGCAACCGCCTGAGCGCCCGCTCGATCGTCCCCTCGGACACGCAGAACGCGAACCGCAGCAGCTTCCGACCTTCGTTTGAGTCGTGGTAGAAGCTCGACGGCGGGATCGTCGCGACGCCCGCCTCCTCGATCAGGTGGTGGCAAAACGACACGTCGTCCGCGAACCCGCGCGGCTCGGAGACGGGCGTGTGATCCGCCACGATGAAATACCCGCCCGCCGGGTCCGCGAACCGGAACCCGAGCCCACGGAGCCCCGCCGCGAGCACATCGCGCTGATGGCGGAACCGCGCGCGCAGATCGGCGTAGTACGCCTCGTCGGTTCGCAGCGCCTCCGCCGCGGCGTGCTGCAGCGGCGCGGCGACGCAGAACGTCGTGAACTGGTGCGCCGAGCGGACCGCCTTGGTCAGCTCGGGCGGCGCCACCGCCCACCCGATCTTCCACCCGGTCATGGAGAACATCTTCCCGAACGAGCCGAGGGTGATCGTCCGCGCGTCCATCCCGGGCAGCGATGCCAGCCGCGTGTGCTCACCCTCATAGACGTGGCAGTCGTAGACCTCGTCGGATATCGCGATCAGGTCGTGGCGCTGGCAGAGTTCGGCGATCGCGCTGAGCTCGTCGCGTGAGAAGACCTTGCCCGTCGGGTTGTGGGGGGTGTTCACGAGGATCGCGCGGGTCTCGGGCGTGACGGCCGCCTCGAGCTCGTCCGCGTTGAACGCGAACGCGCCGTCCTCGCCCATCCGCAGCGGCACGTACCGCGGCGCCGCGCCCGCCATCGCGAGGTCCGCGACGTACGCGTCGTAGAAGGGCTCGAACACGACCACCTCGTCGCCCGGGTTGAGCAAGCCCAGCATCGTCGCAGCGAGCGCCTCGGTGCACCCGCTCGTGACGGTGACTTCCGTCTCGGGGTCGGGTGCCCACCCGCCGCCCGTTGCGGCGAAGCGGTCGGCGATCGCCTGCCGCAGCGCGGGCACCCCGGGCATGGGGACGTACTGGTTGGGGTGCTCCCGCATCGCCCGGGCGGCGGCGTCCTTGATCCAGTCGGGCCCGTCCGCGTCGGGCATGCCCTGCCCGAGGTTGACGGCGTCCGCCGCGACCGCCCGCGCGGTGATGTCCGCGAAGATCGAGGTCCCGAACGATTCGAGTCGGCGCGCCACGGTCATGTTGGTCAGCCTATCCGCGGACGATCACTCGGGCCCGACCTAGCATCGCCAAAGCACCCACACGCCGGGCGAGGACGCCCCGGCGATCACGACCCGAGGGAGGACGAACCATGCCCAAGCGCGCCAAGATCAGCATCATCGGAGCCGGCAACGTCGGGGCGACCTGCGCCCACTGGGCCGCCCAGAAAGAGCTCGGCGACATCGTCCTCCTCGACATCCCCGACAAGGAGGGCGTCGCCAAGGGCAAGATGCTCGACCTCGCCTGCTGCGGGCCCATCGAGCGCTTCGACGGCATGCTCACCGGCACCGCGGACTACAAGGACATCGCCCACTCCGACGTCGTCGTCGTCACCGCAGGCCTGCCCCGCAAGCCGGGCATGAGCCGCGACGACCTCATCGAGACCAACGTCAAGATCGTCAAGAGCGTCTCCGAGAACATCAAGGAGTACGCGCCCGACTCGATCGTGATCGTCGTCTCCAACCCGCTCGACGCGATGGTCTACACGGCGTGGAAGGCGACCGGGTTCCCGACCAGCCGCATCATGGGCCAGGCCGGCGCACTCGATGTCGCCCGTTTCCGCACCTTCATCGCGTGGGAGATCGGGTGCAGCGTCGAGGACGTCAGCGCCCTCCTCCTGGGTGGGCACGGCGACGACATGGTCCCCCTCGCCCGCTGCACCTCCGTCCACGGCATCCCCGTGACCGATCTGCTCTCCGACGAGCAGATCACGGCGTGTGTCGAGCGGGCCAAGGCCGGCGGCGGCGAGGTCGTCAAACTCATGGGCACCAGCGCCTACTACGCCCCGGCGCTGGGCACCATCCAGATGGTCGAGGCGATCGTCAAGGACAAGAAGCGGATCATCCCCAGCGCCGTCTACCTCGACGGGCAGTTCGGGCACAAGGGCCTGTTCGTGGGCGTGCCCGCGCTCCTGGGCAAGGGCGGCGTCGAGCAGGTTGTCGAGTTCAAGCTCACCGACGCCGAGCAGATGCTCTTCGACGAGTCGGCGAGCCACGTCGAGGACCTCGTGGGCGTCGTGAAGAAGATGTTCCCCGAGCTGGCATAACGGTCGCGGATGCCGATCGTCTTCTTCCTGCCGCAGCTGCTCTTCCTGATCCTGGTGATCATCATGATCGGGTCCGCGGTGCGCGGTGCGTGGGTCTCTACGTTCGTCTCGAAGAAGTACAGCACGCCGCACTGCCCGGGCTGCCGGTACGAGATCGATCAGACGCAGCTGATGGGGCAGTGCCCGGAGTGCGGGCGTGACCTCCGCGTCGCCGGTGTGCTAACGCCCGAGCTCGTTCTGCGGCTTAAGGGCAAGACGGGCAACATCTGGGGCGGGGTCGGCCTCGTGACCGTCGTGCTGGCGTTGATCGCGGGCGGCACCGCGCTCGCGATCGTTCTGCCGGACGACGAGTTGCTCGGCCTCTGGGTTTTTCTCGGTGGGTTCGTCGTTCCGATCCCGTTCGGCATCTGGATCGCCGCGCTGATGCACCGGAAGCGCCGGCGCATGCTCGCCGGCTCGCTCCCGCAGGAGCGCGACGCCTGATCAGAGGCGGTCCTGGAAGTTCTCGGGGACGTCGGGGCCGCCCTGGCGTTTCCGGATCTTCTCGTGCAACTTCTCGAGCTTGCGTGCCTGCGCCTGACGGTGCTTGCGCACCCGATCCTCGAGGATGTTGTCCGCGTCCTCGCCGAGGCTCGTGAGAAGCCGATAGATGTACGGCGCGTTGCCGAGCCATTTGCGCCAACTCACAGCGAGGAATACCAACGCCGGGGGCGCGATCACGCACGCCGCGATCACGTACGGCCTCGTCTGGATCGTCGCCGCGAGGATGATCAACGCGAGTGAGATGACCGCGATGATCAGCCCGAGCACGAGCTGGCTGCCCGCGTTGAAGATCTGCTTGCGGATCCGCCGGCGTCGCTGACGCACGTTGATCGTCAACGATTCCGGGTCCGTCCCGCCCAGCAGTTCCTGGGCTGTGGGCTCGGAGTCGGGGTCGTATTCGCCCGCTCGCCCACCGTCGATCGGCCGGCGGGCCCCGTGCGGCGAGATCCCGGGGTCCTCGAACAGCGGCTCATCGCGCAGGACATCCGCGGCCTCCATGTCGATGTCCGGCCGCGCACGCGCGTCGTCAGGCTCGCGGGGGGTTGGGTCGCCCATGCATCCTCCGGATCGGCATACCGGGGTGGTCCCGCTGCAATCTACCGCGTTGTCGGCCGGACGCCACCATTCCGTCGTCTGCGGCGTGATCCTGCGGTGCGTGGTCTTCGTATAGTGCCCCAGAATCGTCGCTGTGCCTGAGAGGAGACGCCGTGCCACGCCTGAGAACGCCCCGACTCATCTCGATCATCACGACCTGCCTGTCCGCATCGGTCGCGATCGCCAACCCGACCGACGCGCCCGCGGCGTTCCCGGAGCCGTACGTCGCCGCGTGGTCCGATTCCGAGATCGCCCGCATCGGTGAGCAGCTCGCGGGGACGTGGGTCTCCGAGGCCCCCGTCGGCTCCCGCGACGGCGACGCCGGATCGCGGGTGGTGCTCTCGATCGCCCCCGTGCCCGTCTCGGACCGCGATAACACCCTGCTCGTCGAGACCGCCCGAGCCGATTCGCTCGACAGCCCGTATCGGTTCGCGATCTTCCAGCTGCTGCGTGGCCCCAGCGACACGATCATCCTCCGGACCCTTGAGATCAAGACGGGCCCGCGCTCCGAGCTCATGCTCGCCGGGTTCACCGCGGCCCCCGAGTGGTTCCCGCAGGTCCTCGACGAGTCGTTCCTCATCGCGACGTCGGATCTGAAGCTGGTGCCCTCGTCTGACGGGTTCACGGGATCGTCGGTTCATCCGGCACCGACCAACATCGGCGGTGCGTACGAGATGACGAGCGCCATGGGGTTGTCCGGTGACCAGCTCTGGACGAACGACACCGGGCTCGACGCCGACGGCAACCCCGTCTGGGGCGGCTCGCGGATCGCGTTCACACGTTCGGACCCGCTCGTCTCCGTGACGCGCCACGACACCGGGCTCGTCGTGCTCGATTTTGAGAACCACGGCGACCCCGTCAGCGATGGCGATCGCCTCCACCTTCGCTACACCGGCTGGCGCGCGGATACGACCTTGTTCGACTCCAACCGGGACGAGGGTGACCCCGCGTTCATCTTCGCGTACCCGCCGGGCACACGCCTGATCGCGGGGTGGACGCCCGGCACCGAGGGCATGAGCATCGGTACCAAGCGCAAGCTCTTCATCCCATGGCAGCAGGCGTACGGCGAGCGTGGCAACCCGCGTGCCTCGATCGCCGCGTATTCGCCGCTCTTCTTTGAGATGGAGGTCCTCCACATCGATCGGTACGAGCCGCCCGCCGACGTCCCTCAGCCGGCTTCGACGGTGGACGATGACAGCCCCGAGGATTGAGCCGGAGCCCATCCATCGACGACCCGCACGCCATCCTGGGGATCTCACCCGGGGCCACCACTGAGGAGGTCCGCGCGGCGTTCCGGGCCAAGGCCCGCGCGTGCCACCCGGACGTGAACCCAGGTGCCGGCGCTGCTGCGGCGTTCGAGACGCTCCGCCGGGCGTACGAGGCGATCCTCGCCGAACCGCCACGAGATCTGACCCCGCCCGACGACCCCTGCGGAGACGCCCGGGGGGGGCACGTCAATTGGGCCAACATCGGTTCGCGCGGCCCGGGGGCCGGCCCCGTGGATGACGACGAACTGGGCTCGGCGTTTGACGCGGTGTTCGGCGGGGGGTGAAATACCGAGCCCGCCCGCGCGTCAGCGCGGACGCGGGCCAAGGGGCCACGCCCACCGGGCGGGACGGACGTGCTCAAGCAACGCCATCAGGTCTTCGTCACGCTGCTCGGGGTCGCGGACGCCCTCGCGGCGGTGTGCGCTTGCTACACCGCCTGGGCTGCCCGTCTCATCTGGGCGAACGAGCCGCTGCCGGCGCACTGGGAGTCCTACTTCAAGGAACCCCTGGTGTTGTTCGCGGTCCCGATCGTCATCGCCGTGATGGCGACGCTTCGGATGTACCGCCCGCGTCGTGACCGGAGCCTCTGGCCCGAGCAGGGGCAGGTCATCAAGGCCTCGTTGGTCTCCGTCGTGATCATGGTTGTCGCGTTGTGGGCGGTCGGCAGCTCGTTCCTGCAGACCACGAGCGCGTACGAGGGGCCGAAACACCCCGGGTGGCGGTTCGTGGCGGACCCGGCCCGCTTCCAGCTCGCTTGCTATACCGTCCTCCTGCCGCTGATGCTGGGCGTCCAGCGGGCCGCGTTCCGGCTGACCCTCCGCTGGTTCCGCAGCCGCGGGTGGAACCTACGGTACGTCGCGATCATCGGGGTCGGACGGCTCGGGCAGATCACCTCGCGCACGCTCGGGCGGAACTCCTGGACGGGAATCAAGGTCGCGTACTTTGTCTCACACCACGCGGAGACACGACGCACAAAGTGCGTGGGGGCTCCGGTCCGAGGCGGGCTGGATGGCCTCGAAGCTACGCTCGAACGCCACCCGGTTGACGCGATCTACCTTGCGCTCCCCGGCGTGCTCGCGGGCGAGATGCCGGACCTGCTTCGTCGGCTCGAGAGGTACGCCGTGGACGTCCGCATCGTGCCGGACGTGCACCCGCGGTACCTCCCGCAGAGCATGCAGGTCAGCGAGCTCGAGGGGATGCCCATCCTGAGTTACCGTGAGTGCCCGATCTATGGACTCGGCGGGTTCACCAAACGCCTCGCGGACCTTGTGGGCGCGAGCCTCGCCCTCGTCCTCTTCAGCCCGCTGATGATCGCGATCGCCATTGCGATCCGGCTGAGCGGGCCGGGCCCCGTGATCTTCAAGCAACGCCGCGTCAGCCTCGGCGGCGAGGTCTTCCGGATCTACAAATTCCGCACGATGCGTCACGAGGCGGGCGGGCCCTCCGCGACGTGGACGCGACGGGATGACCCGAGGATCACCCGCGTCGGGCGCTGGCTGCGCCGGACGAGTCTCGACGAGCTGCCGCAGCTGTTGAACGTCCTTCGGGGCGATATGTCGCTCGTCGGCCCGCGTCCTGAACGCCCGGAGCTCATCGAGCGGTTTCGGGACGACTGGCGGGGGTACATGCTGCGCCAGCACGTGAAGGCGGGCATCACGGGCTGGGCTCAGGTCAACGGGCTCCGAGGCGATACGAGCCTCCGGAAGCGGCTTCAATACGATCTGTTCTACATCCGGCACTGGTCGTTGCG
>JAUHXM010000040.1 GCA_030426605.1 Phycisphaerae bacterium
TAGATGTCACGCCCGGGGATGTACGCCTCGGGCTGGTAGTAGTCGTAATAGCTCACGAAGTAGTTGACGGAGTTGTTCGGGAAGAACTCCTTGAGCTCCTCGTAGAGCTGGGCGGCGAGCGTCTTGTTGTGGCTGATGACAAGCGCGGGCTTGCCAAGCCGCTGGATGACGTTCGCCATGGTGAACGTCTTGCCGGTGCCCGTGGCGCCGAGGAGGCAGGCGTGGCGTTCGCCCTCGTTCAACCGCGCGACGAGCGTTTCGATCGCCGCGGGCTGATCGCCGGTGGGAGAGAAAGGCGCGACGACCTGGAACGGTTGCGATCCGGTGGGCACGCCGAACCGTACGCGGGTCAGGGCGGCGTCGTGCGGTAGCGGTTCTCCTGCAGCCACCCCATCCGCTCTTCGACGCGCCCGAACAGGTCGTTGCCCTGATCCTCGGGCGTGACGAGGTGCAGCGCACCGTCCTCCGCGGCGTCCTCCGCGGCGTCCTTGTCCAGATCCGCCATCGCGAGCAGGACCGATCGCACGTCGTTCCAGCGACCCATCGCGGCGTCGCACGCCTGCTGCCACTTGATCATCGACCCGCCCGTGAACCGCCCGGTGTCGGCGTCCACGTAGTAGCGCCCGGAGGCCGGGTCGGCGTCCGCCGCTGATTCGAGCGCGAGCTCGAGATTTCGGGCGAGCTGGGCGTGCTTGTCGATCAGACGCTCGCGGCGTTTCGCGGCGGCCGTCATCGCCCGCTCGCCGATCCGGGGTGACTCCTGCCAGCCCTCGTACGCCCGCAGGCCACCGATCTCCTCGGCGCCCACGTCGAGCTGCTGGGCCATCCCGGCCCGGAGCATCTGGCTGGCCCGCAGCGTGAGGATCGACCGGCGGCCATCAAGCTCCTCGTCCGCCGGCGACGCCTTCGCCGCGCGCAGCTCGCCCGACTCGCTCAGCCAGAGCTCGGCGTCCTGCTCGGCCATCGCGCGGAACGCGTCGCCCGAGTGCCCTTTGCTCTCGGCCCGCGCGGCGAGCGACGACGCCCAGATAGAATTGAACTTCGCGTCCACCTCCGTCGCGCCGGTCGAGTTATCTCTCGTGTATGCGACGGCCCCGCCGAGGCGCGCATCGGGCGCGACGTAGATGTGGTCCGCGCTCGCGGCGAACACGGAGGCGGCGCTGATCGCGCCGTCCTCGATGTACGTGTGATACACGAATTGCTCGTCGTGCTCGGCGAGCAGGTCGAGGATCTGGTTCGCCTCGAAGAGGTAGCCGCCCGGCGAATCGACGGTGAACACGATGTGCCCGATGCCGCGCCGGTCCGCCTGGCGGAAGGCGTCGGCGAGCCCGGTCGCGGTGACCGTCTCGCCGATGGTGCCGACGATGGGGACGATCATGTAGAGCGTGGTGGTATCGTCCGCGCGCGCCCGATCCGGGCGCTCCCGCGACGCGGGGCGTTCGGCTGTTCCCTCAGGCCGTTCGGGCCGTCTGGGCTCGAAGAAGTCCTCGGGCACCGGCTTGTACTCAACCGACGCGATGCGGAAGCGGGGGATCTCCTCGGTTGTGCGGATGTTCGCGACGAGGGTGTCGATCGTGATCGCACCGGCGGTGGCCTCGGTGATGACGCCCTCGATGACGAGGCCGTCCTTGAGGGTCACGATGTCGCCGAGCGCCGCGTGGCACAGGGCGCCGACCATCGCGAGCGCGAATCCAAGCCGGGCGAGCGCGGGCCGTGGGGTGTTCATGCGATCTCCGTGTTACTCATACCGGCGGCCATCGAATTCGATCCACCCGCCGGCGCCTCGGCCGTCCGGGTCTGCATGGGTCCGAAGAACGCGGCCGCCGCGAGCGGTCCATTCGTACTCGCCCCGGACCCGGACCGTGTCGCCCTCACCGAGCGGCACCATCGGAGCCAGCCCCGTGTCGTGCTCCACCATGACCGTCCGCTCGCCGGAGCGGACGACAAACTTCTGGGTAGGCGTTGCGACGCCCGGATCGTCGAATACCCGATCGACAGTTCCGTGGACAACGACCGTGACATTGGATTCGCGCGACTCGAACAGGCGCTGCAGTGCCGCTTCGCTTTTCGCGGTGTGGGCCTCCTCGGCCTCGGCCGCAGCGCGCCGGTCCTCCTGAGCCCCGACCTGCGCCATCGCGGTGTCCGGGTCCGTCGCGCGGTCGAAAAACTCCACGAGATCGAAATTCCGCGTGAAGATGATCAGGGCGAACAGAACACCAACGCCAACGATTCCAGCGATGAACGAGGCGGTTGCTTGGGCTCTCATGGCACCATCCTACCGGTCTGATCGCTTGGGTCACCAATTTCTGCATATGAGGTTGCCGCCGACATAATGTGACCATATAGTCACATCACAGGCCGCGGCGTTGTGCGGCGGTCCCATCCCGCGCGTGCCACCGGACGGCCCGCGGACACGCTCATGGACGACTCGACCGACATCGTGTGGCGGGCGCTCGCGGACCCGACCCGGCGTGGATTGCTCGACGAGCTCCGCGACGGGCCCAGGACCACGGGCGACCTCGTCGAGTGCGTCGCGGGGATGACCCGCTTCGGCGTGATGAAGCACCTCAAGGTGCTCGAGGACGCCGGTCTGGTCATCGCCCGCAAGGAGGGGCGGCAGCGTTGGAATCACCTCAACGCCGTGCCGCTCCGCATGATCTACGAGCGCTGGGTCTCCCGGTACGAAGACCGGTGGGCCGGGTCGCTCATGAACCTCAAACGCCGGGCCGAGGCGCTCGGAGGATCGGAGTCTGACATGGGTGCCAAGCTTCTGGACACGCCCGCCCGCGTGGCGGTCGTGGAGACGGCCGTCGAGATCGCGGCGTCGCGCGAGAAGGTCTTCGACCTCTTCTTCGAGGGCGCGGCGGACTGGTTCTACGAGAACGAGGACTCGCGCACGTCGCAGCCCGCTCGCATCGAACGCCGCGTCGGGGGCATCTTCTCGATGACCTACCAGAACGGCGACGAGAACATGCTCGGGTGGGTCACCATGATCAAGGAGGGCAAGAAGGTCCGCCTGCGCGGCGATTGCACGATGCCCGGCGCCGTCATCATGAACATGACCGTCGCGTTCGAGGACGCGGGCAGTGGATGCCGTGTCTCGATCTCGCACCGGATGGCGGGCGAGTTCGCCGACTCGGACCCCGCAGACTTTGAAGCGGGCTGGGCCGACGGGCTGAGCAAACTCAAGGCGCTCTGCGAAGGGTGAGGCTCACTCGTACCGTTCGCCCCCGTGATCGATCCACCCGCCCGGGCGTCCGTCCGGGTCGTGGTGGGTCCAGTGAACGGTGCCGCCGCGCTCGGTCCATTCGTACTCGCCGCGGATGCGGACGGCGTCGCCCCGTTCGAGCGGGACCCGGGGCGCGAGATCGATGTTGTGCGCGATCAGGATCGTCTGACCCGTCGAGAGCTCGACGATGAACTTCTGGTGTCGCGAGCCCTCGTTGTCGTCGGGCAGGAGCCTCGCCACGGTGCCCTCGAAGGTGAGCCACGTGTCGGACGTGCCGCTCTCGAAGAGGTCTTCGATGGTCTGGGCTCCTTCGTCGGCAACGGATGTCGTCTCGGGTGCGGCGGATCGCGGCTCGGCGGACCCCCGCTCGGTCGCGGGTGGTGGGGCGGTGCGTTCGGCCAGTTCCGCGTCCGTGGGGGCGGACGGGCCGTTCGAGTTCATGACGCGGATGATGAGCACAACGGCGACGAGCAGCACGGTGCCGATGCCGACGGACGCCTTGGATTTTGCGGGCTTGTCCACGGGGTGACCCTCCGGGGCAAGCCTACCGACCCGCGGCGAGCAATTCACGCGGGCGGCGGCGGTTGAGCCATCCAACCGCCGGCATCGCGGCGCCGACGGTCAGCAACAGCACGGCCGCCCACCCAACGCCGATCGCGACGACGGGCGGGCGGAAGTGCAGGTCCAGCCCGATGATGTGCGCGAGCAGCACCCGCTCGGCCCAGGCGGCCTGGATGCCCATCGCGGTGCCGATCAAGCATGCCGTCACCGCGACGACGACCGCCTCGGCCGCGATGAGTCGCGCCAGCAACCCGCGCGACCCGCCGACCGCCCGCAGCACGCCAAGCTCGAACCGGCGCGCGTGGATGCCCGCGGCGACGAGGTTCGCCACGCCGAAGCACGCGATCAGCATTGAACCGACCGCGATCGAGCTGACCACGAGCAGGTTCGTCTTTACGAATGTGATGAACTCGTCCTTGATCCTGCGCCCCGAGCCGGCGTCGAGGACGCCCATCCCGAACAGCTCGCGTTGCATGGCCGCGACCGCTTCCGTGTCGTCTGCGTCCGGGTCAAGCCCGACTTGGATGAGCTGGATCGCCTCGGCACCGAAGGTCTCCTTGAGGTCCTCGCGCGAGCCGAACACGCCGTGCACGGCCTGCTCGACGAATTCGTCGCCCACGTTGAAGAACTTGCTGATGAGCTCCAGTCCGGGCGATGTCACGACCCCGACGATCTCGAACCGGTGAAGCTCGCCGTCCGCGCCGCGGCAGTTGAACGTCTCGCCAACGCCCATGCCTTTGGCGATGAGGAACTCGCGGGCGACGATCACGCTGTTGCCCTCGTTGAGGCGACGGCGCGCGGTCTCGGCGTCGCCCTGCACGAACTCCACGGCGGTCTGCTCAAAGAACGCGTCCGGATCGAACGCGACGAACGTGGTCTTGTGTTGCGTGAGCCCTCGGACGCCGAACGCGTCGGTTTCAACCGGGTGCAGTGAGATCGCGCACGTGCCCGTGACCTGCGGGAGCGCCTCGATCCTGTCCTGCGCTTCGGGCGGGAGCGCGAGCCCGGAAACGAATGCGTCGGGGAACTCGATGCGTTGGAGCCAGTCGCGGAGGAACGCCCCGCCGTTGGTCCAGACGACGACCATCATCGCGAGCCCGACCATCATCGCGCCGGCGGTAAACCCGTGGCGGTATGGGGTCTGCGCGATGGTCCGCTGGAGCATCGAGGGCGGCAGGCGGAAGAGCCGCGTCAGGATCGGCGACATGATCCGCGCCACGACGTGCACCACGGGCACGCCCATCAGGAAGTACCCGAGCATCATCGCGGGCAGGCCGGTCGTGACGTATCCCCAGAAGACCAGCTGCCCGTCGCGCGGGCCGGCGACGGTGCCGACCATGATCGCGAGCCCCGCGAGCCCGGCGACGGTGATCGCGAGAACGCCGCGCGCCGTCGCCGGTCGGGCGCGGGCGCTGAGTCCCGCGAGGGGGCTCATGCGCGCCGATTGCCACGCTGGCCAGCACGCGCCGAGCACGCCCGCCGCGATCGCTCCGAACCCCGCGGCGGCCAGCATGAACGCATTCACCGTCAGCCCGTTGGGGATCCGCTCGTGGAAGACGACCGTCAGCGTCCAGGCGAGGAACACGCCGAGCGGCACGCCCAGGATCGCGCCGAGCACGCCGATGATCGCGCCGTTGAGGAGCTGGCTCAGGCCCAGCTGCGCCCGCGTCGCGCCGATGCACCGAACGACGGCGAGCGCCCGCTGCTGCTCGGCGATGCCCGTCGTGAGCCCCGTCATGATGATGAACGCCGACGAGATGAACGCGAGCATGCTCACGAGCGTGAACGCGATCTGCGACGACGTCATGTTCCGGTCGATGCCGGAAGTGATGCGCTCCGTGGTCGTGAGCAGGGCGCCGTCGCCCAACTCGCCCTCGTGGGCGGCGACGAACCCGTCCGGGTTCACGCCCTCGGCGAGCGTGATCTCGATCGCCGTGTACCCGGGGTCCGTGCTCGCGATGCGGGCGACGGTCTCGATATCGCAATACACGTGCGGTCGCCCGCCCAGCGGTGGGGGGCGGGTGATGCCGACGACCGTCAGCGGCACGTCCGATCGCAGGAACCGGACGACGCTGATCGTGTCGCCCACGCGGACGCCGATGCGCGCGTTGATCGCGTCGGCCTCCTCGGCGGTCGCGGTGGGGGGGAGGTCGGGTTCGGGGTGGTCGAGGTAGCCCACGTCGCCGCGCGAGAGGGAGATGACCGAGCGCGGCGCGGGCTGGAGGGCGCGGCGGACCGTGAGGCGCTCTGCGAGCAGCGCGTCGATCGCGACCTCGCCGGCCGATTTCGGTCGGCGCCCATCGATGATCTCGAGCAGGTCAAGCTGGCTGGCACGCCCGATGGGCGACCCGATGACCATTGCCGACGACCCTGGCATGACGGCGGCGGGCTCAAACACGCCGTCGCCATCCTCATCGAGCATCCCGGCGAACTCGCCGCGGACGGACACGGCCCGCTGCTGCATGGGCGTCGCGATCGCGACGCCTTCCCAAGATTCCACGCGGTCGAGGAAACGCTCGGGCAGAACCATCCCGCGTCCGGCGGGGCGGAGGCGTACGTCGGCGCGACCGAGCTTGACCTCGAGCTGGCGTTCGAGCCCGCGGTTCGCCGAGGCGAGCGCGCACGAGACCGCGGCGATGAGCGCGGCGGACATCGAGACCGCGCAGACCAACAGGATGGTGCGAACGCGTCTAGCCGAGAGCGCGGCCAGCGCGAGCCGCCACGCCGCTCGCATTCATCCCTCCCGTGTCGAAGGCATCCACGCACCGCCCATCGTGCACGAGGAAGACGCGTTGGCAGTGGGCCGCCGCCTCGGGCTCGTGCGTCACCATCGCGACGGTCGTCTCGTGCTCCTGGGCGACACGAGCCAGGAGCTGCCAGAGCTGCTCGCTGGTCCTCGAATCCAGGTTGCCCGTTGGCTCGTCTGCGAGGAGCACGGGCGGACCCGCGAGCAGGGCCCGGCAGATCGCGACGCGCTGTTGCTCGCCGCCGGACATCGACTCGGGACGATGGCTCGCGCGATCGGCGAGCCCGAGCGAGTCGAGCAACTCCATCGCACGCGGGCGGATGGACGAAGGGTCCTCGCCCGCAAGCAGCCCGGGCAGCTCGACGTTCTGCACCGCCGTCATCGTCGGGATCAGGTTGAACCCCTGGAAGACCACGCCGACCGTCCGGCGTCGGTACGTCACCGCGCCCTTCTCGTCGAGTTCGTGCACCCGCGTGCCCGCGACCTCGATCGTGCCCGAGTCCGGCTTGTCCAAGGCGCCAAGGAGGTGCAGCAGCGTGGTCTTTCCCGACCCCGAGCGCCCCATGATCGCGAAGAACCCGGGGCCCTCGATCTCCATATCCAGCCCGCGCAGCGCCTCGACCGACCGGGACTCAAGCCGGTAGGTCATCCGAACGTCAGCGCACCGGATCGTCTGGGTCACGGGGTCTTGTTCCGGAAAGGGCCCGCCGCAGATTCACCCGGCGATGTCGGCGTCGTATTTCGCGGCGTCCACACAGGACTCGAGCCCGCCCGTGTCGGTCGCCTTGATCTTGACGAGCCAGCCCGCCCCGTAGGGGTCCTCGTTGATGAGCCCCGGGTTGTCGTCGAGGTCGGCGTTGACCTCCGCGATGGTGCCCGCGACGGCCGAATACACGTCGCTCGTCGTCTTCACGCTCTCGACCTCGCCCAACGCATCGCCCGGCGACACCTCGGTGCCCGCCTCTCGCATCTCGACGAACGTGATGTCCGTGAGCTGATCGACCGCGTGGGACGTGATGCCGACGGTGACGACGTCGCCGTCAACCTTGAACCACTCGTGCGATTCTGAATAGACGCGGTCGTCGGGGGTGGACATCGTGCGGGCCTCCTTGGGTTGGGCCGGGCATGGTAGTTCCCGAGCCCCGATCGCGGGGACCGGTTCGGCTCCCGTGGGGCGGGATGGGCCCAGCGGGCTACAGTGGCGGCGGATGCTGCTGACCCTGAACGTGAATTCCATCCGGGACAAGCTCTCGCCGCGCGGCAAGAAGAAGCCGCTCGAAGTCGTGGACGTCCCGCACCATGCGAGCCAGGAGCTGGGGCTGCACGGGCTGACCCTGCACACGGGCCTGCTCGCCGGCGCGACGCGCCAAGTCCTCGAACAGATCCGCGACCGCGGCGACAAGACCGGGTGCGCCTGCCTTGTCCTCACCGAGACCGAGCCCCTCGGGTTCGGTGAGGCGACCGACGACGCGGGCGAGGCGGCGGTCGGACGCATGCTCAAGGTCGTACAGGCCGGCAGCGTGCTCGGGTGCTCATCGGTCGCGCTGTCAATCAAGGCGCGTGCGGATGACGTCGCGTTCGAGCGTGTGGTTGAGCGGATGAAGCGCGTCTCCGAGCTCGCCGAGCGGCTCGAGGTGAATGTGCTCATCGCGCCGCACGCCGGGCTGACGGCGGACCCGGACCAGTGCACCGCGCTGATCAAAAAGATCGGCGGCTTCCGCGTCGGCACCCTGCCCGACTTCCAGACCGCGATCGGCACCGACGACCCGGCTGGCTACCTCCGCCGGCTGACACCCTTCGCGTCCGCCGTGAACGCCACGACCGTCAAGTTCGAGGACCCGCCCCCTGAGGACGAGCCCGCGGGAGACGAGAAGAAGGCGGACGAGAAGGCAAAGGACGAGTCCGACGAGCCGTTGTCGGGCGAGGAGGCGTTGCTCGCCGAACTCGAGAGCATGTTCGACGAACCGCCGCCCCCGGTGCACGTGACGTACGACCTGGAACCGCTCGTAGGGGCCGTGACGGCGGTCGGATACGACCAGACCCTTGCGATCGACTACCGGGGCACCGGAGACAGTACACTGGGCGTGACGCAGAGCCGCGACGCGCTCGAGGCGGCCCTCGAAGCGGTCGCGCAGTAGAGAAGTGCCCGCGGGGGCTGCCGCTCCCGGGGCTGGGATGTTCGACGGGGGGACGCCGTTGGCGACCGCACTCTCAGACTCGACCACCGGACACACGCCCGCCGTGCCCGACGACCAGCCCATCATCATCACCATCGACGGGCCCGCAGGGACGGGCAAATCCACCGTTGCCCGCCAGCTCGCGAAGCGCCTCGGGCTCGGGTTCCTGGACACCGGCGCGATGTACCGCGCCGCGACCGCGATCTTCCTCGACTCAAAGTTTGAGCGCGACGAGATCGGCGAATTCGTCTCCAAGGTCATGGGGGCCGACCTGCACTTCGATTGGTCGATGGACCCGCCCGTCATCCTCGCCTGGGACGACCCGTACGACGACCGCATCCGCGACCCGGACGTGACAGCGACGGTCTCCTGGGTCGCCACGTTGGGCGAGCTCCGCCGGCACATGGTCCGCAAGCAGCGGATCATCGCCGCTCAGCACCCCAGGCTCGTGACAGAAGGCCGCGACCAGGGCTCCGTCGCGTTCCCCGACGCGTTCATCAAGTTCTACCTCGACGCCGAGCCGACCGTCCGCGCCAAGCGACGCAGCGAGCAGCTCAAGCTCGACGGGCACGACGTGGACGAGTCCGAGATGCTCAAGCGGATCGTGGAACGCGACCGGGTGGACTCCACCCGCCACGACGGCCCGCTCATCTGCCCGGACGACGCGATCGTCGTGGACACCTCCGCGATGGACGTCAACGAGGTGGTGGACCACCTCGAAGCCGCCGTCCGCGAGCGCCTCGCCGCCACCACGCGGGCGGACGGCTGAGATCGATGGGTGAATCCAGGGACACGGAGGACGACAGCCGCGGGTCCGCCGGGTTCTGGCTCGCGCACGACCTGGGGCGGTACGCCAGCTTCGCGGCCCTGCTCGGCATCTACCGCTACCACTGGCGCGGCGCCCGGAACATGCCGGCGTCAGGGCCCGTGCTCGTCGTCGCGAACCACCAGTCGTACCTGGACCCGCCGATCGTCGGCGTCGCGATGCCGCGCCGGATGATGTATGTCGCCCGGATGGGGCTGTTCAACCACCCCCTCTTCGCCGCGGCGATCCGATCGTTCGGCGCGGTGCCGATCAAGGAAGAGGGCGGCGACACGGCCGCGATGAAGGCCGTCCTCGGCGCGCTCAAGAAGGACCGCCCTGTCCTCATTTTCCCCGAAGGATCACGCTCGGACGACGGCACCGTCGGCGAGTTCAAGCGCGGCGTCGCCGTCATCGTCAAACGCGCGAAGTGCCCCGTCCTGCCCGTCGGCATCGAGGGCGCTCACGACGCCTGGCCGCGCGGGTCAGGCCCCAAGCTGATCGGCAAGCGCGTCGCGTGCGTCGTGGGCAAGCCGATGGCGTCCGAGTCCCTCCTCAACGAGAAGGGCCACGCGGACATGGACCGCCTCCGCCTGATCGTGGACGGCCTGCGCCTCAAGGCCCGCGCGATGCTCCGCCGAGACACGCACGGCGCGTACCCGCCGCTCGGGCTGCCCGACGCGCCGGCGAAGCCCTGGCCATCCGGTTCTTGATCTTGTTCAGCGGGCCTTACGCGGGTCTGTCGCGGGCTCGCCGTCGGCGTACTCCCACACCGTGACCTGCAGCTCCCGGCGACCCCACTGCATCGCCTGCTCGTGCGTGGGCATCAGCAGGTCGAGGCGTCGGCCCTTGATCGCCCCGCCCCGGTCGAGCACTGGCACGACGGAATCCTGGGCATACCCGGGCACGCTCAGCAGCGTGCCAAAGGGCAACAAATCCGTGTCCGCCGCGACGAGTTGCATGCCGTTCGTCCAGACGGAGTGGAGCGTCGCGGTCTGCCCGTCCGCGTGGACGCCGCACGAGCGCTCGTCGGGCGAGTAGGCGGTGACAACCATCGTCCGGGTGCCCGCGCGTCGGAGCGGGCGCCCGTCGAACCACCGCTCGACCACGGGCTGCTCCTCGAGGACCATCGGTGTCGTCTCGAACACTGGCTCCACGAGCGGGCGAGGCTGGGCGACCGGAACCTCGGCGTTCGTCGTGATCATCCGCCCGGTGCCGTCCGGCGATGCCGTCGCCGCGAGTGCGGGCAGCGCGTGGGGCGCCCGGGTCGCTTCCTTCGTGAGCACCGCCGACGACGCGACGACGACCGCCGCGAGCGCGAAGACCACGCCCTCGACCTGAACGCCGGCGTTGCGGGCATGCTGGATGGGAAGCGAGCGGGCGCGCAGCACAGATTCGACCGTTCCGGGTCTGCATCCGTGCGGTGCGAGTCAGATTCCGGCGTCCGCGGGTCCGTGCGAACAAGCCGTCGCGGCGCGAACACGCCGCATCCGACTATCGTACCGGCGCCGAGCGATCGGCGGGGGCGTCCCGGGGTTGAATCCGGCGCGCCCATCCGTGCGAAGTTCACCCCCGGATCAGGCGGGAATCGCCGATTCTCGCCCGGGAACAGACACGGACGCAATCCGGTTCACACACTCCGGAAGAAGGCACGCAATGGGCACCAAGGCCAACTCGGGCATCATCCTGGCGAACAACATCAAGACCGTCATCCTGCTCGGCGGGATGATGGGCCTCTTTGTCGCCGTCGGGTCGCTCTGGGGTATGGAGGGCATGATCTTCGCGATGCTGTTCGGCGGGATCATGAACGTGATCGCGTGGTTCTTCTCCGACACGATCGCGATCAAGGCGATGCGGGCCCACCCCGTCTCACCCGACGGCGACCTCTACAAAATGGTCGAAGAGCTCGCGTACGTCGCGGGCATCCCGACGCCCAAGGTCTACGTCTCGCCGCACGACGCGCCCAACGCCTTCGCGACCGGGCGATCTCCGAAGAAGGCGGCGGTTTGCTTCACTGAGGGCGCGATCAAGCTGCTGAGCTACGACGAGCTCCGCGGCGTCGCCGCACACGAGCTGGCGCACGTCAAGAACCGCGACACGCTGACGAGCTGCATCGCGGCGACCGTCGCGGGCGTTCTCGCGTTTCTCGCGCAGTGGGGGTTCTGGATCTTCCGGGGCAACTCGCGCGAGACGAACCCGCTCGTCATGATCGGCGTCGTCATCGTCGCGGCAATCGGCGCGGCCCTGATCAAAGCCATGATCTCACGCAGCCGCGAGTACGTCGCCGACGCCGACGGCGCCGCGATCGCGGGCTCGCCCAGCGGGCTCATCAGCGCCCTGCAGAAGCTCGATGCCTACTCGAAGCGCATCCCCCTCATGCAGCCCAACCCGGCGCAGAACAACCTCTTCATCGTCGAGCCCCTCGCGGGCGGCGGCGTGGGCAACACGCTCGTGAACCTCTTCGCGACGCACCCGCCCACCGAAAAGCGCATCGCGGCGCTTCGCTCGGCGCGGTAACGCCCGGATTCAAAGCGCCCCGAGCGTGAGCGACGGGCCACGACCACCGGGGAATCTGCCCATCGCTCACGCTCCGGGCTCCTTCGTTTCCGTGGGGGTTCAGCGGTTCAATACACCTCAAGATGCATCCGCTTGGTCGGCTTGATCTGTCGTGGGATCATCTTGCGCTCCCATGCCGCCGGGTTCGCGGCGACGCTCTCGTCGATCGCGAGGTACTGATCGAGCTCGGGCCCGCGGAGCATCGCCGCGAGCTGGCGGAACACGCCGAGCTCCATCCCCGCGATGCCGCAGACGTACACGAGCGTGCGCTCGGACGAGAGCATCGTCCCGAAGTGATCCGCGTGCGTCCGCAGGCGGTCCTGCACGTACAGACGCTCGTCCGTGTCGTCCTGACGCTCGCGTGAGATCGCGGTGAGGTACGTGAACCCATGGTGCTCATCGGCGAGCCTGAGAAGCTCGTCGTGGTACAGCAGATCCGTCGCGTACGGCGCCCCCATGATGAGCGTGATCTTCGACGGCATCCCCGCGGCGACCAGATCGCCGATCATTCCCCGGAACGGCGCGATGCCCGTCCCCGTCGCGACGAACACATAGTCGTGGTCCGCGGGGTTCTCGGGAAGCACGAACCGTTTTCCCGCGGGCCCGGTGACGAAGACTTCGTCTCCTTCTTGCAGATCACAGAGGTGGTTTGAGCAGACGCCGAGGAACAGCCGGTGGTCATCCCAGTGCTCCTCGATGGTGCGCTTGACGGTCGTCGCGAGGATGGTGCCACGCCCGTCCTCGCCGGCGGTGGGGGAGGCGATCGAGTAGAGGCGCAGCTTGTGGGGTTTGCCCGCGTCGTTCGTGCCCGGCGGTACGACGCCGAACGACTGACCCGCGCGGAAACTGCCTGCGAGGGGCGTGCCGGACACGTCGATCTCAACGTGCCGCACGCACCCCGCCGCCTTGCGGCCGGCCGTGCAGAGCTCCGAGCGCACGACTTTCGCGCGGGCTGGCTCGGCGGGTGAGATCAGGTGTTGTTGTACCGGCGCTGGCGTCGGGATGCCGGGCAACGTATCGGCGCTCATCAGCCTTCCTCGTCGGTCTCGGACGCCCCCCCCGAGAACGCGTCGTCCGCCTCAAGTGGCTCGCCGAACGAATCTGCCTCGGCCTCCGTCTCGGCGGCACCGGACAGATCGGGCACCTCGCCGAGCGGCGTCTTGGCGTAACGCTCGAGCATGTTCGCGGTCCGGTCCAGACGCTCGCCCACGTCGCCCGAAGCGCGGATCCGACGCATCGAGGAAACAGCGGACTCCAGCGCACGCACCGCGTTCTGGTGAGCCGCCTCGGCATCCTCCCGCACCTGATCACGCAGGTTCGCGTATTGCTGGCCCACGCCGAGCACGGCGAGCGCGTCAAAGACATTCGCGACGTCCAGATGCATCTGTGCCCGACGCAATTCGAGCAACCCCTGGGCCTGCGCCGCGATCGCGCCCGTCACGTTGCCCGACTCGCGGGCCTTGTCGTTCGCCCCCCGGGCGCTGGTCCCCGCGGACCGGGCGAGCGAGATCGCCCGCGAGAACGCGTCCTCCGCGTCGTTCTGGCGGAAGCGTTCGAGCTCGGAGACCTTCTCGGTCAGGGTGTTCGCCGCCTGGCTGGCCGCGGCACGCAGCCGCGTCTCGTCGCTCTCGGCGTCGCGGGCCCGGGTGTTCGCCTCGGTCCGCGATCGCGTCAGCAGCTCGCGCTGCTTGTTCACACGCTCGATATTCAGATTGATCTCGTTCGCGTGCGGCTGGTACTGATCGCGGGTCGTCTCGACACGCCGCGCGTCCAATTCGAGCCGGTCCGCGGCGAGCATCAGGTCGCGGATCTGCGGTGCCAGCTCGACCCCCCGGGCCGACGATGCCTGCGACATTTCGAGCTGCAGCTCGCCCGCCCGCGTGCGGGCGTCGGACGACCGCGACCGGAGGTCGTCGATCTGCGCATTCAGGTCCGCGAGGCGTGCCTCGGCGTCGCGTTGTTTCTCTTCGAGCTCGGTGAGCTCCGCCCGGGTGCCCCGGAGGGCCTCGTCGATCTCGGCGAGTTCGGGAGCCGCGTCGTAGGTCGCGGCGGCTTCGGCGAGCGCGTTCAGACGCGACCATTCCGACCCGTGTGCCATCACGATGCGGGCGTACGAACGGACCTCGGCGTCCGCGTCGGCGGCGACCTCGGTCGCCGACGCCGCCAGCCCCTGCTGCGCCGACGCGAGCATCACCGCAACCGCCTCGGACGTGCCCTGCGGGCCATTGCCCTCGTGCGGCTTGAGCAGCGCTTCGATCCCCGTGTAGACGGTCTCGGCGTACTCCTTCGGCGCCGCCGGCCCGCCCGAGACCTTCGTGAACTCCACGTCCGCGGCTCGGACGGCCTTTGTCGCTGGGTCGTCGCCGCACCCGACCACGGCGCCCGCGATCGCGAACAGCATGGCGGCGGAAGCGGCTCGGCGGATGTCGGTCGGTCTCGGCATCGTCATCCTCTGCTCATGGGGGTGGGGGCCAGTCCGGCCCTCGATGGAGGAGTCTAGGGGCATCCCGCCGTCACGACCCGGGGTCGGACGGCCCGGGGGCGTCGTTCTCATCCGCCGGCTCCGGCTCGGGGCTCGGCTGAGGCGGGGTGTAGTCCACGGGGTACCCGATCCGAGGCGTGTACATCGCGTCGATCCACGCGACCGTCCGCTCGAACCCCCGGTCGTCCGTCGAACGGAACACGGGGCGCCACCCGAGCCCGCCACGCCCGGGCACCTCGGGGTGCGGGTACAGCGACACCTCACGCGCGAGCGCCATGTGCAGCAAGGGCGAGCGGCTCGGGCGGGTGTAGTCGATCAGCGGGGTGCCGTCCGCGAGCTCGAACCGGTCCAGGATCAGCAGGTTCGTGTACACCGTCGCGTCCGAGTTCGCGCGCCGGTTGTTGAGGTACAGCCGCCCGGCGTGCTCGCCGCCATGGCAGCGTGAGGATGCACACGCGTTCGTCAGCCACCCGCCCGCGCCGTGCACCGTCTCGCGGAACATCGCGATCGCAGGCGGGTCCTCCAGCACCTGCACCCGCGGGTAGAACGCGCGGGCGCGCAGGCTGAACATGAGCTCGAGGATCTCGCTGGCGTCGGCTCGTAGCAGCCGGTTCCGACCCGCCTGCGTCGCGGGGATCTCGCTCTCCCCGGCATATGCCCGGATCAGCTCCTCGACAACCGTGCGATCGACCCGCATCCGAGGCGGTTCGGCCAAATCCACCTCGTACACCCGGATCGTGTTGATCTGCTCGGGTGTGAGCGTCGGGAACCGCGCGGCGGCGCGCGGGACGGGCCGCTCTGACTCGGGATCGTCCGGCCGTGGGTCGGCGCGACGCCCGGGTGTCCGAGTGGGGGGGCGGTCGGCGCGCCGTCCCTCGAGCGCCACCTGCGCCCGGAGCCAACGCTCCAGTTCCCGCGCCTCGGAGTTGAACGGCTCGAGCCGCACCACGGGGTCGATCTCGCTCAGCGCCTCACGGTACAGCCCGCGGTCGCGCAGCCACGCGGCGAGGATGATCAGTGACGCCGTGTCGTCCGGTTCGATCGCCCGCCGCATCGCCCGATACCGGTCCAGGATCGGGGGCAGCGTCTCCATCCCCCGGATCGACGCCCGCCGGATCGGCGTGTCCACGCCCTCGACCCGCAGCGTCAGCGTCTCGCGGTCCTGCCCGACAAGCAGCCCCTGGATCCGACGCCCGTTGTCGAGCATCACGACGAGCTCGTCGGGCACGACCCGCTCGGTGGTGGGGGGCGGGGTGGTCCCGACGTCCTGCACCGCTGCACCGATCGAGCCCAGGGAGAGGGACCCGGCGAGGGCACCCAAGACGACCCGCGCGTACCGGCGGCGGCGATCGCGTCGTCGTTGTTGTGAAGGGTCGGGCGTGCCCATCGTCACCCCGTTCGTGCGCGGCGCGTTGCGGATGCACCGCCGCGTTGCCGCCCCGCCGGGCGACGTGCGCCGCGGCGGTCAAATGCCCAGGAGAGGACTCGAACCTCCACCCCGTTGCCGGGACTACCACCTCAAGGTAGCGCGTCTGCCAATTCCGCCACCTGGGCCTGAGGACCGGGCTCGGAGCAGGCTCCGCGACCCGGGCGGGCAGTATAGGCCCCGCCGATTCGAGGTCGAGCGGCCAGCGCCGAATGCCCGGTCGGCCTATATTGCCGCGCAGGAGATTGGCACAAGTTCTTTCGCGTTTCCGGAGATCGGAGCGGTGATCAGCGTGGACACGTCGGTGCTGGAAGAGGTCGGGCGTCGGGCGGACCGAGCCGGCGTCTTCGGGGAGGTCTCCGTCCGGGACGGGCGTCTTTCGTGCGCCGCCAAGGCGTCCGCCGAGCCCGCGTTCTACCGTGTAACACCCGAAGGCGACGCCGTCTGGGTCGAACTCGTCACGGAGGACCGCTGGCTCAGCGGCTCGATCGAGGGCGACCTCATGCACACGGGCGACAAGCTCGAGGAACTGCTCGACGAGGAGCTCGCAGACGTCGGGTACTCGGGCCCGACGCCGAGCTACGAGCACTTCCGGTCCGAAGAGATGCTCTTCACCTTCCGGTCGAAGGCGCCGGCCGCGGACGCGGACACGCTGTTCAAGTTTCTGCTCGCCTACGAGCAGTGCTTCCGCCATCTGGGCGATATGGACGAGGGATCGGGCGAGGACGATTGAGAGTCCCATCGAGGGCATGAGGGAAGCGGAGCGGATCGATGCGCATCTTCATGCTCGGATGGGAGTTCCCGCCTTTCGTTGCCGGCGGGCTCGGCACGGCCTGTGCCGGGATGACCAAGGCCCTGCGCAAGCAGGGGCACGAGATCACGTTCGTCCTGCCCAAAGCCGTCCGCGGCGCGACTTCCGAGTTCGTGGACCTCATCGGGCCCGAAGCACTCCGCGCGTCGGTCGAGAACCTCAAACGCGTGGTGCACGAGCATCGAATCGCCGACACGCCCGGCAGAACGAGCACGCCCGGTGCCGCGCCGCACGCGTCCGGCATGCAAACGAAGGCGGCGACGCCCGACGCCAACGCTCCAGGCCGCGAGCCCACCGCGAGCGCCTACCCCGCGTTCGATGACGACCGCTTCCGGGCCGCCCTCGGCGCGCTGAGTGCCGCCCGCCCCGGCGGCGGGGTGCTCGGCAAGCTCTTGGGCTCGGGGGCCCTCGCGAACGTCGATCCGTCGTCCGCCGCGGACCTCTCGCGGGCGCTCACCGAGATCGTCGAGTCGATCGACGAGGGGCACGCCGGCGAGACGCACTACGGGCACGACCTCTTCGGCGACGCGCAGCGCTACGCCCGGCTCGTCTGCGGGCTTGGCGTGCAGCGCGACTTCGACGTCATCCACGCCAACGACTGGCTGACCTTCCCTGCCGGGCTCGCGCTCAAAGCACTCACCGGCAAGCCCCTCGTCTGCCACGTGCACGCGACGGAGTTCGACCGCTCGGGCGAGCACATCAACCAGCAGGTCTACGACATCGAGCGTGCGGGCGTGCAGGGGGCCGACCGCGTCGTCGCCGTCTCGCGCCTGACCAAGTCCATCCTCACGCGCCGCTACGGCGCCGACGAGAAGCGGGTGGACGTGGTCTACAACGGCGTCGAGCAGGAGGAGGTCCAGCCGCACGCGGGCGAGCGGATCGAGAGCGATGACAAGATCGTCCTCTTCCTGGGCCGCATCACGATGCAGAAGGGCCCGGAGTACTTCGTCCGCGCCGCCAAGCGGGTGCTCGAGAAGATCGACAACGTCAAGTTCGTCGTCGCGGGCTCGGGCGACATGGCCGTCCGCATGATCGACGAGGCCGCCCATCTGGGCATCGGGCACAAGGTGCTCTTCACAGGGTTCCTCCGCGGGCGGGACGTCGATCGCGTCTTCCGGCTCGCGGACTGCTACGTCATGCCGTCCGTGTCCGAGCCGTTCGGCATTGCGCCGCTGGAAGCGATGCGCAACGACACGCCCGTCATCGTTTCCAAGCAGTCGGGGGTGTCCGAGGTGCTCACCCACGCGCTCAAGGTCGATTTCTGGGACGTGGACGAGATCGCCAACAAGATCGTCGCGGTCCTCAAGTACCCGCCGCTGAGCGAGACGCTGCGCGAGCACGGCGCGTTCGAACTCCGTGGCATCACCTGGGACGGAGCCGCCGAGAAGTACGTCAAGGTCTACGGCAGGGCGATCGGGGCCTGAAGCCGGGCTTCACCCGACGTCGCGTCCCTGGAACAGGATCACCGCGACGCTCAGGCACGCAATAATGAGCGCCACGGCGTACCCCGCCGCGAGCAGCGTGTGCGTCACCGGCACCACCTTCGCCTGCGTGATCGCGTCCACGTTCCAGAAGAAGTGCATGTTGGGCACCACCGACCACGCGGTCAGAGCGATCGGGTTCAGGCTCGTGGCGCGCGGGAAGACGAAATCCCCGGGCGACGGAGCCCGACGGACGGGCACGCCCTGATGCCCGATCTGCTTGATCGTCAGCGCCCGCTCATTGATGTCCGTGATCACCACCGCGGGCGCGACATCCTCGGTGAAGAGGCGGTTGGTGATGTCCACGCCCTCGCCCGGCTTGGTCATGGGAGGGACGTTCAACGCCGCGCCGTTGGGCGCGGGGCCCCAGTACACAAGGTCGCCGATCGCGATCTCCGTCGCGGGCTCCTGCTTGAGCAGGATGAGCCACTCGTCGCCCGGTCGGTCAAAGGTGTCGTCCGCCGGATCCGCGGACTCGGCGGCGACGACCATGCCCACGATCTCGTTCTGGAAAACGTGCCGCCCGATCAGGAAGTTCGAAAGCAACCCCAGCACGAAGACCCCGGCGCAGACCGTGATCGTCATCACCTGCCCGAGGCGCGTGGACGCCGCCGTCGCGATCGCGGTCAAAACCAGCAACGCCATCGCCAGTGAGACGCACGCGAGCAGCAGCTGCGGCTTGATGTCCGTCCCGATCGGCTGGAACGCCCACTCCTTGTCGAGCAGGAGCACACCGAGGTACCCGACGAGCGACAGCGGGACCAGCAGCGTGATCGCCGTCTGCCCGAACGACCAGCCGTACAGGTAGTTCCCGATCCCCGCGAGGACGATCGACAGCGCCACGGCGCCGAACGAGAAGAAGATGACGGGCTGGTCCGGGTCGTCCGCCGCGGTGGACATGACCCCGTGCCGGATGCCGTACATCAGGAAGACGGTCATCAGGAGGATCGCGACGAGCATCGCGCCCGCGACGCCGAAGTATTTCCCGATCACCACCGACGGGCGTCCGACGGGCTTGGAGACGATCGTGAGGATGGTCTTGTTCTCGATCTCGCGGCTGAGGACCGCGGTCGCGATGAACGCCGCGAGCAGCGTCCCGCAGACGAAGACCGTCGAGAGCCCGATGTCGAACAGGAGCTTGTTGTCCCCCGTGACCTCGCCCGGCACGTTCGAGTAGCCCATAGAGAACCCCGAGATCCAGGTATTGAGGATCTGGAGGAGGGCCGAGGCGAGCACGATGACGAGGAACACCGGCTGGCGGAGGCTTTCCACGAAGGTGCTGCGCGCGATGGTGGCGGTGGACCCGAGCATGGGGCTGCGATCCTATCGCTCGCCAGCGCGTGCGAGGGGGCAGAGGGCGTGAATCTGGGCGGGCATGCCCGGGGTACGACGCGGGTCCGGAAAAAGTTCCGATCCCCTCCGAACCCGGGCGACCCTCGGGCGTACGTCGGGCCAGCCCCGCCGCCCCCGCGCGGGGTTGTCGGCGTGGCTGGTCGTGACACGGGGGTACCCGAGAGAGATCGGCGGGCGGGCACGCTCGCCCCGCCATCCCGGAGGGGACAGCCGCGGGCGGTGGACACGCCGCCCCGGGGTGTTGACAATTGCCCCCCTGCAGACCGGCGGCTGGGGCCCGCCCCGATTCCGCGCGGCGTCGTTCTGACGCGATGGAGACCCGCACCGTGAGCAAGGCCGACACGCTGACGTACCGCAAGGCGACGTCCATCAGCCTCCTGGGCCTGGTGCTGCAGATCGTCCTCTCGATCGCCCTGGCGGTCTACGCCCGCTACGCCGGGGGCGACCACACGGCGAACTCCGCCGCGATCGCGATCGGGCTGGGCTCGATCGTCTGGTTCACGCTCGCGTTCCTGTACGACCAGCACCGGCGTGAGCGGATCGAGGCGATCGAGGCCGAGTCCCTCGCCGCCGCCGAGACCGCCGCCGCCAGCGCCTTCGATGGCACCGGCGACGACCTCCTCGTCGCCGCCCGCCGGCTCGCGACGATCCAGAAATGGTTTGTGCCCGCCGTGAGCCTCCTCTTCGGGGCGCTCATGCTGGGCATCGGCATCCTGCGGCTGAACACGGCCCGGGCCCTGTTCGACCAGGACGCGTACATCGAGACCGACCTGCGGGGGTGGGGCATCGGGCTCGCGCTCGGCGCCGCCTTCGGCGGGTTCGTCTTCGCCCGGTTCGTCTCGGGCATGGGCAAGCAATCGCACTGGTCCGCCCTGCGGGCGGGTGCCGCGCAGGCCGTGCTCGCGTCCATCATCGGGCTTGCGATGGCCGTGGCGCTCTTTGTGCGGCTCGCCGGCGGGCCCGACTGGCCGCTGCGGGTGCTGCTCGTGGGCATCCCGATCGCGATGATCGTGCTGGGCGTCGAGGTCTTCCTGAATTTCGTGCTCGATTTGTACCGCCCGCGCCGCCCGGGCGAAGACCCACGCCCGAGCTTCGACTCGCGTGTGCTCGGGTTCGCCGCGGCGCCGGACAAGATCGCCGAGTCCGTCGGCGAAGCGCTCAACTACCAGTTCGGCGTGGACGTCACGAGCAGCTGGTTTTACCAACTGCTCTCGCGGTCCGTGATGGTGCTCGTGGTACTGGCCTTGCTCATCGCGTGGGCGATGACGTCGCTCGTCGTGATCCAGCCGCACCAGCGGGGCGTGGTCCTCACGTTCGGCAAGATCGCCGAGCCCGTCGCGAGCATGGGCGAGCGCAACGATGCGGAGATCGGCCCGGGCCTGCACATCAAGTGGCCCTGGCCGTTCTCCACGGTCGAGATCCCCAGCTACGCCGCCGAGGAGGGCGAGGGCACCGTCCGCACGACGACGAGCGTGCAGGTGATCAACCTCGCCGCCAACCCGCCCGACCGCGGCGAGGACGGCCCGATCCTCTGGTCCGAGCAGCACACGACCGTCGAGATCTACAACATCGTGCAGCCCGTGGCCTCGCTCGCCGCGGACCGCGCCGGGTCGGACCTCTCGCTCGTCGCGATCGAGGTGCCGGTGCACTACGTGATCGAGAACGTGCTGCTGTACGACCGGATCGCCGCGCCCGGGCAGCGCCGCGACCTGCTGCAGGCGATCGGGCGCAAGGAGGTCTCACGCTATCTCTCGGCCATGAGCGTGGACGACGTGATCGCCAGTTCACGCGAGGACCTCGCCGACGAGCTCCGCGCCGTGCTCATCGACGCGTTCGGCACCCTCAACGACGGCGAGGGCGCGGGCATCCGCATCCTGTTCGTCGGCGTCTCGGGCGCCCACCCGCCGCGCGACGTTGCGCCGAACTTCGAGCGGGTCGTTCAGGCACGCCAGAACCGCGAGTCCAAGATCGAAGCGGCCAACCGCGACAAGGTCACCGCGTTGACCACCGTCGCCGGGCGGTCCGACCTCGCCGAGCAGATCGTCGGCTACCTCGACGAGATCAAGACGGCGACCGAGACCGGCGCCCCGCAGCAGCGCGTGGACGAGCTCGAGGTCGAGGCCCAGCAGCTCCTCGCCAGCGCCGGCGGCGAGGCGGGGCGTCTGCTCCAGTCCGCCAGCGCCGAGCGATGGAACCGGCACATGACCGCCCGCGCCGACGCCCTCCGGTTCGTCGGACAGAAGATGAGCTTCGACGCGAACCCGCGTCTGTTCCGAGCAAAGCACTACCTCGACGCGCTGCGGGACGTGACCGCGGACGCGCGATTGTTCATCGTGCCGCACGACGTCCCGCGCGACATGGTCTTCGAGTTGCAGGATCAGCGCATCGGGCGTGACGTGTTCGACCCCGACGCCGGGCCAAGCCAGTAAGCCCTCAGGAGATTCCCACGTGTCCGGATTCCTCAACAAGGCGTTGATCTTCCTCGTCGCGATCGTCTTCATCGGCGCGATCGTGCTGTACGCCTGCTCGTTCACGGTGCGGTTCACCGAGACCGCCGTCCGCACCACCTTCGGCAAGGCCTCCGAGTCGTCGGTCATCACCGAGCCCGGGTTCCACCTCAAGTGGCCCTACCCGGCGCAATCGGTGACCAAGTACGACCGCCGCGTCCGCCTCGTCACCACGCGATCCGAGACGCAGCAGACCGCCGACGACTTCCAGGTCGTCGTCGAGGCGTACATGACCTACCGCGTCGCGGACCCGCTGCTCTTCTTCCAGCGCTTCTCGAGCGCCGGTGACCGCGCCCAGGACCACTACCGGATGGCCGAGGACAACGTCCTCCGCGCCCGCCTCCGCGCCCAGCTCGGCACCACCAGCGCTTTCCGCATGGATGACCTCTTCACCCCCGAGCGCGGCGGCAGCGCCCTGCCCGAGCTCGAGAACCAGATCTTCACCCTCCTCAGCGAGGGGTCCGAGGGCGGGCTATCGCTCGCCGAGTACGGCGTCGAGGTCGTCTCCGTCGGCATCGACCGCGTGATTCTCCCCGAGGAGACCACCCAGCGCGTCGTCGATCGCATGGGCGCCAACCGCGACCGCCTCGCCGACGGGTACGAGTCCGAGGGCACCGCCCAGGCGGACTCGATCCGCGCCAAGGCCGAGGCGGACGCCGAGAAGATCCGGCGATTCGCCTCGCGCAAGGCCGCCGAGATCGAGTCGCGCGGGCACGCCGAGGCGGTCCCCTTCCTGCGCCAGATGGCCTCGGACCCCGAGCTCGCCGTCTTCCTCCAGCAGCTCGATTTCATGAGCGAGGCCCGCGCCAAACGCGCCACGCTCATCCTCCCGACGTCCGACTTCGGGTTCGGGCTCTTCGACCCCGACGTCATCGGCTCGCTCGAGCAGGGCATCATCCCGGCGCCCACCCTCGGGGGTGACGAATGACCGAACCGGTGGACCCAAACACCCCCGAGCAGACGCCCGCGGGCAACCTCCCCGCCGAGAGCGGACGCTCCCAGTCCGTCCGGCTCCGCGACGCGCAGACGCGCGCCGGCGCGTCGCTCGTCGGCGACCGTATGGACTCGGCCAACCAGTCCCTCCGCGACGCGCTCCGCATCACGTTCCGGCTCGTCCAGTTCGCGATGATCGTCCTCGCGTTCCTCTTCATTTTCTCCGGGTTCCGCGCCATCCAGGAGGGCGAGCGCGGCATCTCGACCTTCTTCGGCAAGCCCGTCCAGACCTCCCTCGAGCCCGGCTTCCACCCCGCGTGGCCCTACCCGATCGGCGAGGTCATCACGATCGGCACCGGCACCCGCGAGGTCGCGATCAACCGCTCCTTCTTCCCGTGGGTCCGCGAGGGCGAGGAGAACAAGCCCGAGTCCGGTCTGAGCACCTCCCGAAAGCTCGACCCGGCCCGCGACGGCTCGCTCATCACCGCAGACCAGAACATCGCCCACGCCCAGTGGTCGCTCAACTATCGGCGTCATCAGCCGCTGCAGTACGCGAGCACGATCCCACCCGAGCTCGAGCAGGAGATCGTCCACCGCGTGGCGCAGGCCGCGATCGTGCAGGCGATCGCCGAGACGACGATCGACGAGCTGCTCAAGGACGCCGGGCAGGACGGCGTCGCGTCCCGCGCCAAGTCCATCGCGCAGGCCGAGCTGGACGACATCGGCGCGGGCATCCAGATCGAGCAGCTCGTGCTCGTCCGCAAGTTCCCGCCCGTGAGTCTCCTTGACAGCTTCAGCCGCGTGCAGAGCGCGGTCTCGATCGCGTCCGAAGCGCGCGTGAACGCACGGACCGAGGCGGACCGGATGCTCAACGCCGTCGCCGGCCAGGCCGCGCCGATGCTCGTGGAGCTGATCGACGAGTACGAGCGTCACACCGAGCTGGGCGACGAGGCCGAGGCCACCGCGACCCTCGCCGTCATCGACGCCGTGCTGCTCGGTCAGCCCGTCGAGATCGACGGGGACCTGTTCCAGATCGAGGTCTCCGGCGAGGTCGCGCAGATCCTCTCGCAGGCACGCCAGACCGAACTCGCGATCTCGTCCGGTGCCGCCGAAGACGCCTTCCGCTTCAAAGCCCTGCGTGAGCAGTACGAAGCGAACGCGCCCCTGATGCTCACCCAGCAGTGGTCGCTCGCGATGGCGGACTTCCTCGACAAGGGCTTCGTGCAGACGTTCATGCTGCCAGAAGGCTCGGGCGACATGATCGAGCTGCGACTGAACCCGGACCCGGACATCATCAAGGAGCTGGACATCGCCCGCAAGCGCCTCGAAGCCGAGGCCACCGCCCGGGAGCGCGAGCGCCTCCGCCAGATCGACCGCTACAACACCGACCGCGGCGTGATCCGCGGCGACTCCGTTAACTGACGCGCGAGGACGCCATGCCCGCCGACACCGCAGCGCCGCCCGTCGTCGCCTGCCAACAGCTCACCAAGGTCTTCAAGCACCCGGTCTGGCTGCGCACCATCGCCCGCGCCGTGGACCGCCTGGACCTCACCGTCCACAAGCACGAGATCTTCGGGCTCCTGGGCCCCAACGGCTCGGGCAAGTCCACGACGATCAAGATGATCCTCGGGCTCCTCCGCCCGACGTCCGGGCGGATCGCCGTCTTCGGCAAGCCACCGTCCAGCGTCGTCACCAAGAAGCGCATCGGGTACCTCCCCGAAGAGAGCTACCTCTACCCGTTCCTGAACGCCCGCGAGACGCTCGACTACTACGGCCGACTCTTCGAGCTCGACCCGCGCACCCGCGCCAAACGCATCGACGAACTCCTCGACATGGTCGGGCTTTCCCACGCCCAGCACCGCCAGGTCCGCGAATACTCCAAGGGCATGCAGCGCCGCATCGGTCTCGCGCAAGCCCTCATCAACGACCCCGAGCTGCTCATCCTCGACGAGCCGACGACCGGCCTCGACCCCATCGGCACCCGCCAGGTGAAGGACCTCATCCTCGAGCTCGGCCGCCGCGGCAAGACCGTCATCCTCTCATCGCACCTCCTCGCCGACGTCGAGGACGTGGTCGATCGCATGGTCATCCTCTACGGCGGGAAGATCCGCGGCGAGGGCACCTGCGAAGAACTCCTCGCCGTCCAGTCGCGCACCACCATCGAGGCCGACGACCTCGACGAGGACACCATCACCGAGATCGACCGCATCATCCGCGAACGCACCGGCGGCACGAAGTCCATCCGTTCCGTTCACGCCCCGCGGCAGAAGCTCGAAGAGCTCTTTCTCGGCATCGTCGAGAAGGCCCGGACCGAGCGCCTGGCAACCTCGGGCGTCCAGGCCGGCGGCCCGACCGCCGCGTTCCTTCGGGCGGACGACGAGCCCGCCAAGTCCGCCGACGAGCTGATTGAATCGCTCGTCACGACGGACGACGCGCCCCCGCCCACGGCAGCTCCTAGGCAAGACGCGGCCGCGCCCAAGCCCGATCAGTCCGCCGAGGTCATCGACGACCTGCTCAAGCCCGAGCCGCCGCCCCCCAGCGCCCCGCCGCCCCCGGGCCCGCCCCCGGGTGAGGACCGCGGCGACGTGGACGACGACGTGATCGGCTCCCTCCTCGACGGGCCCGGTGGGAAGGACAAGCCGTGACGCTCCGCGAGCGCCTCGGCGCTCTCGACCGCTTCCAGCAGACGCGCGGGTTCAAGATCGGCGCGACCGTCGTCGTGCTCGCGCTCGCGATCGCCGTGCTCGCGTTCTACTTCGTGAACGTCACGAGCCCCGGCGGCGACCTCACGCTCGACCTCCCCGACGGCGTCGCGCCCCAGATCCTCGAGCAGGAACAACGCGAGCTCCAGCTCGTGCAGGATGCCCTCTCGCGCGGGCAGACCGGCGGCACCGGCGTCGCGGTGGGGGTGTTCACCGTCACCATCATCGCCCTCGTCGCGATCTGGTTCGGGCTCGGCCTGACATACCTCGGACTCACCGCCGCCGCCGTCGCGATCGTCGTCCCGCTCTACCTGAACCCGCCCACGGCGGACCTCGGGCGACTCATCGCGGGCGTCATCGCGCTGACGATGTCGTTTACCGTGCTCCTGCGCGGGCTCCGCGCCGTGTTCTCGCTGCCGGGCGCCATCTTCGCGATCGCGCGCAACACGCTCGCCGAGGCGGTGCGACTCAAGCTCAGCATGGTCTTCATCGTCATGCTGGTCTTTGCGCTCGCCGCGATGCCGCTGCTGCTCAACGACGACCAGCCGCTGCGCCACCGCGTGCAGGCCTTCCTGCAGTACGCCACGGGCGGCAGCTTCTGGATCATCGCGGTGCTCGTCCTGTTCTTCTCCGTCGCGACGGTCGCCTTCGAGCAGCGTGACAAGGTTATCTGGCAGACGATGACCAAGCCCGTCGCGGCGTGGCAGTACCTGCTGGGCAAGTGGATCGGCGTCGCCGGCCTCGCCGCCGTGCTCCTCGCGGTCTCGTCCACGGGCGTCTTCATGTTCACGGCGTTCCTCGCGAACCAGACGGCGGT
>JAUHXM010000041.1 GCA_030426605.1 Phycisphaerae bacterium
AGCAGCTATCCGCCGCTGGTGTTTGCGGGCGAGGCGCGTGAACTGCAGGAGGATCTCGCCTCCGTGCAGCGGGGCGAGGCATTCTTGCTGCAGGGCGGGGATTGCGCCGAGAGCTTTGCTGAGTTCCACCCGAACAATATTCGCGATACTTTTCGCGTGCTGTTGCAGATGGCGGTGGTGCTGACCTTCGCGTCAAAGCTGCCGATCGTGAAGGTCGGGCGCATGGCCGGGCAGTTCGCCAAGCCGCGCTCCTCCGGCGTCGAGCGGCAGGGTGACCACCCGGGAGCTGTCGGCGCTCGAGTGCAGCGCGGCCTTGACCACCTCGAGCGCCACCAGCGCGTCGCGTCCCGTGCCCGCCATGGCCGGCTCGGCCAGCGCCCCGTAGACCACGCGCGCCGCGATCGACGGGGGCCGGAAGGAGCAGGCGAAGGGGAAGGTCCACGTCCGGCCGCTGCGGCCCCGCAAGGTCCAGACCTCCCGGTTCTCCTCGACCACGATCAGCCCCTCGTCGCCGCGGATGGTGACCACGGCGTCGCCCCGGGGGACGTCCTCACCGAAGTCGATGAAGGCGCGGGCCCCGTCGTCGAAGGTGACGGTCAGGTTCCCCGTCGGGTCCTCGTACTCGGCGCCCCGCTGGTTCTCACCGGTGCGGGGGCGCAGGCGGGCGGTCACGTCCACCGGCTCGGCGCCCAGGATCATCCGGCACAGGTCGACGTAGTGCGAGCCGAGCATGGCCAGCTCGCCGGCACCGATCTGCGCGTTGGTTCCAATCCAGACCGGGCCCACAAACCGCGCTCCGGGCTCAATGCATGCATCTCGGTGCGCCCAAACTCCGGGCAAGACCTCTTCGACTCCGTCGGGCATCGCTCCAGCGGTGCTGAGCTCATGGAGCACATCGCCAACGAGTTGTCCCGATCCGGCTCGAGAGTCGCCCCGAACCGACGTCGCGACGAACCGCCCGCCTGGCTTGACGGCAGCGCCGTCCCACGCCCGGTCCGACGCCCACGCCGCGGCCAGCTTCCTATTTTCTGTTATTCGAACACCCCGCTGAGGCGGCAACTGTCGGGTGTATGTCCTCTGCACGCGGATGAACCGCCCGGTGTCATCGATCTCGACGCGTTCGCGGAATCCGCGTGCGTCGCTCAGACCCTGAGCCGGCAGTTCGCCCGGAGCCTGCGGGATGGTCCGTGCTTCTTGCTCCGAGCGCTTCCACCAGCGTCGTTCGGCCTTCGAGGCGTCGGCGTACGAACCGCTTGGCTGGACCGTCTCGTCCCGGTCGAGGAGCACGTAGCGCCGGTCCGGCTCGATCCGCTGGCCCGACCCGCGCCGGACCGCTTGCACGCCGTGCGATTCCCAGGCGGCGTCGTGCAGCTGGGTCGGCGTGAGCCCCCACAGCCGGACGGGCTCGGCCCGCACGGCACGCCGGACGAGTTGATCGTTCTGCACGTCCGCCAGCGTCATGCCGCCACCCCGCGTGCCGGCTTCGCTTCGGCCCCGGGCGTCGCCAACGTCTCGCGGAGCGACTCGACCGCTGCCGACACATCCCGCGAAGGCTTCGGCGCTCGGTGCGGGATGTACTGATCGCACGAACTCGAACGCTGAAAGTCATCCTCGGTCGCCCGGTTGAAGACGAGCCCAACATACTGCGCACCGACCTGCCGCAACCGCAACCGTGCCGCGCTGACGAGCTTGCCGTCGGTGTTCCGGCTCACGGTGAGCACGACCGCATCGGCGAGCGCCGAGATCGTCGCCGCCTCGGGCCCACCAAGCAGCGGAGCGGTATCGATGATGATCGCGTCGTACCGCTTGCGGAGATCATCGAGCAGCATGTCGAGCGATGCCGCCGAGAGCCGTTCAGGGCGCAATGCGTGGCGTCGGCCCGCGGGGATGGCATCGAGCCCGGCGACAGGCCCATTGTGCAAGCAGCCCGCGACGGAGCCCGTCGCCACCGCGTCTCGAAGGCCCGCGAGATCGCCCATGCCCAGGTCGTCGGTGGCGCCGCGGCCGTGCAGGTCAGCGTCGATGATCAGCGTCCGTTGCCCGGACTGAGCGAACGACGTCGCCAGCGCGAGTGCGAGGCTCGTCTTGCCCTCGTGCGCCCCCGCGCTTGTGAGGCAATACGTCTTGATCGACGCCTGGCCGCTCCCGATCTGCAGCACGTTGCGGATCTGATGCACGCCCGAAGCGGCCTGCTGCTGCAGCCATTCATTGCGCGGCTTCAGCTCTGGCAGCACGCCCAGCAGAGGGACGTCCGGCGTGAGCGCCAGCGCGTCCGCCGTGCTCCGACAACGCCCGTCAAACGCACCGACGAGCACCACAATACCGACACCGAACGCCGCACCGACCAACGCCCCGGCACACGCCGCGGGGATGCGGCGGTCCGACGCGGGAGATACGGGGAACGCGCCGGGGGCCGCGATCGACACGCGGGCGACCTGCTCGCGCTGCGACTCGACGCGCAGCTCCTCGCGGCGCGTCAGGGTCTCATCCAGACGATCCAGCCGGCGCTGACGCTGCTCATTCAGATTGCGAATCGACTGCAGCGCGAGCCCCAACTCGCCAGCGATCGCGCTGAGGGATTCATGCTCGGCCCGCAGACCGGCGATCACAGGCGCCATCGCCTGCGACTGCTCATCGATCCGCCATTCGAATTCTTCGATCAGCTCATCCAGAGCGCCCTGACGCGCACGCAGCTCGCGCAGCGGTCGATACTTGGGCCCGTAAGACCGTGCGAGCAGCGCGATCTCCGACTCGACTCGGACGCGCTCGGCGTGCAGTTCGTCCAGCTCGTTCTGAAGGCTCGTCACCGCCTGCACGTCCCCGCTGCCGATCACGGCGGCGGGGTCGTGTGCGTTGCTCTTCAGCCCCGGCTCCGTCAGCGGCACGCCCAGTGTCAACAGGCGGGCGTTAACCTCTTCGAGCTCCGAACGACGCGAGTCGTACAACCATTGGAGCATCTCCGTCCCGCCGTGCGGGGCGGCGATCGCCAGGATCTCGCCCTCGAGTTCGCGGGCCTCACGCTCGAGTTGCTCGGCCCGTGAGCGCAGTTGGGCGTCGATGCCAGCGATCGAGTTCGACGCGATGGAAGCCTGCTGGGCGACGTGACGCCGCAGCACCTCGTTCACGAAGTCGCGAACCTGCGCGGGGTTGCGCCCGGTCGCGCGGACGCTGACGACCTCATCGCCGCGCCGGTGCGAAACGTCCAGCCGAGCCGCGAGGGATCGCGGATCATCGACGGGCCCGAATGCAGACCAGTCCGAACCTTCCATGCTCTTGACGACGGAGTCCAGGAAATCCTGACGTGAGAGCAGCGTCGCGTGCGACGCGACCATCGACGCGTACGCCGGCGGCAGCTCGTTCTGTTCGTTCGAGTACATCACGCGCGGCAGCGTCGGAGCCACGCGGACCAGGCCGGTGCTCGAGTACTGCGGAGGGCTCATCCCGTACCCCGCGATCCCGCCGAGCAACGCCAACGCGATCGCGAGCAGCACCGCGACGCGGTACCGACCGGCCAACGCTCGGCGAGCCACGGTCGCGATGCCGTGCACGTGATCGACGTGCTCTTCAGCCGCTCGGGTTTCGACCATGCCGTTTCGTTCAGTAGCGTCCATGACGACCTCTATCCGGTTGCCCCGCGTCCGTGCGGGTGCCAGGATCGGCCCGAGCACAACTCAGGCCGCGATACGCGTGCTCCGTCCCGCGCCGTGCGCACGCGCGCCGGCCGGGCTCAAACTCGTTGCAACACTCCTCAGGGGCATCTCGTGCACAGATCGACACGACTCTTCCTGCCCCGCCACGGCGCCGTCCATCCGGGCGACGCCGTCCACGATCACATCTCCCGATCCCACCCGAGCCCCGGGCAGCACGATCGACCGCGCCACCACCGCTCCGGCTTCCACCACCGCACCCGGCATCACGACCGAATCGATGACATCCTGCTCGCGCTCGACCCGCGCCCCGCGGCAAATCACCCGGTACGCAGGCGTGTCGGCCTCCGGTGCGTTCGCGCGGGCAACTTCCAACAACTGCGGCAACGTCCGAACCGGGAGCGTGCTCTCGCCAGAGATGAGGTGCCCTCGCACATCCATCCCGCGCGAACGCAACGCCGGAAGCCATTGTTCTTTCAGATCGACATAGCCCACCCGCGCGACGTGCTCGAACGCACTGCCTGAGACGGCGTAGACACCCGCAGGCGTGCGGTCCGGGTTCACACCCACCGTCACGTCGGCGTCCGAGATCGCGTGCGCTTCGAGCACATCGACGACACCTCCGGATGACCAGCGTGAGGCTTCGACAATAACGACGGTGGACGCCCGCCCGAGGCGATCCCAGGCATCACGCGCAGCCCCCGCCGGCCCGCGGTATGCCTCCGGGTCACGCAACACGCGTACACCACCGCCCAGCCGCACGGGCTCAGGGCTCGGTCCGCCGACCGCGATACCGATCGTCCGGACTCCCGCTCCCTCGAACGCACGCTCCCATGCGCCGAGCACGGTCCGCCCTGGCGCAATGTTGAGATCGAGCACCGACCGACCCGACGCTCGCTCGAGCGGCGACGCATCGAGACCACCCGCCAGCACGATCGCGCTGACCGCACGCTCCCGCCTTGCAGGCTTGGACTCGATCTCATGCTTCGTTCCGGACCTGATCATGTCGGACCTGCTCGCAGACGTGGCAACACTGGCACAACCCGCACACCGGGCACCTTGTCGTTCGGCACGATCCGCACGACCCGTAACCCCAACATCGCAGGATGTGCACGATTCGACCCACCCATACAGGTGTTCTCGCCGGCATAACCCGCACGACCACACCCCCAGATCCGGCATAATCCAGGCCGGCTCCCTGCCGATTCGTATGGTCGTGTGTCTCAGGCGAGCTCGGGCGATCCGGTCAGCCCCGAAGGCTTGGCCGGCTCGGCGATGAACGACCGCAACGCCTCGATCATCTCGTCCGATGCCCGCGGCGTGATCTTCGGCTGGGAGCCGAGCGCGTCGATCTCGTCCAGCTGACGGACAAGCTCCCGCTCGTCCGCCGCCGCGGTCACGCTCGCGTGCTCGCCCCAGTAGCGGGCCGTTGCGACCTGGTGGTCGTTTCGGGTTTCACGCAACGCCCCCAACCGAGGTAGCACGATCACCGGCTTGCCGGCCTGCAGGGCGCTGATGATTGTGCCCATGCCGGCGTGCCCGACGACGACGCGTGCCGCCAGTATCCGCTCTCGGTACTCGTCAGGGTCAATGGATGGCGTCCACTCGATGTGACTCGGGATCAGCGGCGTCGTGCCGATCTGGGCGAACACGTCCCGCCGCCCCCGGCTGCCCGCCCACGCGTCCACCGTGCCGATCAGCCGGTCGAACGGCATCTGGGCCCCGACGGTCACGAAGATCACAGCACCGCCCCCGCGAAACTCGGGCCGCCCGGCACCGCGAGGTGCGGCCACTGCGTGAGCCAGAGATCGGCGTGCGAGCGTGCCCGTTGCCCAGACATGGACATCTCCTCGACGTTCGCGATCGAGTCGATCCACACCGTCCGCGCGCCCAAAACCCGCCCGAGCACCACCGCGAGGTACCCGGGCGCCGCGCCCGTCGTGACGACGACATCGGGACGCTCACGCACGAGCACCCAGATCAGCCTCAGTAACAGGCGGACGAGCTTCAACTTGTCCCACCGCGTCGCGTCCGGGATGACATGGAACCGGGCGTCGGGGACGTCCTGCCGATACCCCGCCGAGACGGTCGCGTAGACAACATCGCACCCCGCGAACGCGTCGCTCAGTCTCAGAAGCTGGACCCAGTGCCCACCCCCCGAGGAAGTTGCGAGCACGCGCTTGGTTCGGCGCCTTGGCATGGGATCCTGATCGACGGTGCAGGCCGCCCGCTTAAGCCTCAGGTCCGAGAGGAACGACCGATGGAACGCGTGGACAAGGTCCCGATAACGCGGGCCGTCACCGGGCGGCGTACCCCGCGCGCCACTCATGACGACGGGACCACACCGACCGCCAACCGTCGCGGTTGGTCTCGGATCGGCTGATCGTGGAACGTAAGCTGTCCGCCATCGCACGCGCCCAGGCCCACGTGGCATAGGCCCCAACACCGTACCAGCGCGTCCAGACGGGCCAGTGGCGTCGGATGAGCGTGATCTTCGCCGCGAGCAGGCGGACCGCCTTCTCCGAGCGGTATCGTTCGGACGCCCCGCCGTGATGCACGATCGTCGCTTCCGGCGTCACGACCGGTCGGCACCCGATCGCCCTCGCCCGCAGGCACAGGTCAGCCTCCTCGCCGTACATGAAGTAAGACGCGTCGAACCCATCCAGCCGGCTCCAGACCTCGCGCCGAATCAGGAAGAAGCACCCCGAAACGATGTCCACGGACCGCACCGTGTCTCGTCGCCACCCGCCGAGACCCTCGGGGTTGAATAGTGTGACACACGGCATCATGCGGGTCAACCCGAGCACTCGGCAGCTCACGCTCCAGGGCGTGACCCGCGACCAGCAAGACGCCGGGTTGAGCCGCCCGTCAGCGAAGACCGTTCGTCCACCCCAGATGCCGGCAGCTTCGCGCGTTCGCGCAAACGCAACGAGTTTGTCGATGGCGCCGTCCAGCACAACGGTGTCCGGGTTGATCAGAAGCAGCAAGTCCTCACGTGCGCCCTCCGCGGCGAGGTTGTTCGCCCGCGCAAAGCCGATGTTCTCGTTCAGTGCGATGAGCTCCGCCTGCGGGAAGGCATGAGAGACCGCCTCGGCGGATCCGTCTGACGATGCGTTATCGACCACGATCACACGGGCCCGCGTCTCGGTCTGATCGAAAATTGACCGCAGGCACGCGAGCGTCATCTCGCGCGTGTTGTAGCTCACGACGATGATCGCGAGCTCCGTTCTGTTCGCGGCGCCAATCACGCCCACAGCCCGAGGCGTTGCTCGCCCGTCTCGTGTTGCTGCTTGTGCCAGACCGCCACACCCGGACGCGGCACGATCGCCATCGCCCGCGCCCGCGGCGCGGCGCATCCGGCAAGACCGAGCATCATGTACCACAGGTACGACGACTGCCCGAAGTAGCTCACCGCGAAGAACGCGGCGCAGTGCATCGCGATCGATGCGAAGAGCATCCACGCCATGAGCCGGTCGCACGACGGCAGCCCCCGCACACGCCACGAGCGGGCGAGGGCAACGCACGCGTAGATGATCATTGCCAAGAACAGAACCAGCGTGAGCAGCCCACCGTTCAATCCTTCCGCGACGTACTGGTTCGTCACGTCAGCCAGGCCCCACTCGAACCACTCGGCGTACCCGGTTGTCCCGGTGAGCCACCAGTCGCCGATGTTGCGAAGGAACGCGTCGATCAGCTTGTACCGGTACCAGCCGGTGGAACCGCCGACGACGTCCACGCGAGCGAGCAGGTGCCAGACCGGCGCGTGCATCAGGAAGTGCAGCCCCGCGAGCGCCGCCACACCGCCCATCCCGAACCAGCGGATCGAGGCACGGAGCGGGAAGAGCAGACACACCATCGCGCCGAACATGACCACGATGACGGGCGTGCTCGACGCGCAGGTCAGCACGATCACCATCGCCGACGCGATCCCGATGACCGCCAGCGTCCGCTTGCCGCGTCCACGCCACCAGAGCGCCATAATCAGCGGCATCAGGCTCGCCCAGAACACGCCCGCGAGGATCGGGTGCGCGAACGCGCCCTGGCACCGCAGCTTGCCCTGGCGGACCTCCGTGAACTCGGGCACACCGCCGAACACCGCGAACATGTTTCGCCCGGTCATCTTCTCGATGAGGAACGCCGCCGCCACGGGAACCCCGATCACCGCCGCCCCGGACGCGAGTGTTCCGACATCGTCCCACGACCTGACAAGGCACCGAACGAGGAAATACATCCCCAACGCGTCGTACATGTACCCGAGCCGGTTCATCGCGATCACGCCCGTCCCGTAAAGGATCGTCATCATCACAGATCCGACGAGCACCCACGCCAGCATCACGCCGTCGATCGGCTTGGGTGTATACCCGCGGTACTCGCTTCGCAGCATCAGGCGCAGCCATCCCGCCAGGATCATGACCCGGAGCATGTTGAAATCCACACCCATGACCACGATCCGCTGCGCCGGCGATACGAAGCACGCCATCACGAGCATCACCACCAACGCCCACTTCCGCGGCACCACGAGCATCATGAACCCGAGCACAACCATCGCCCCCACACCGATCGGGTGCAGCGTCGTCGTGTTGTGCCACGGGTGCACAAAGAGATCGATCTCGTTCATCGCATGACCCCCTGCGCCGCGGTTCCACGGACGCGACCGGCGCTCTGGTACTTCTTTGGTTCGATCTGTTGCGAGGCGCCGGGCGGCCGGCTGTTCGGCGCGTCTTCCCGAGCGGCGCGGGCTCTGCGGCACGCGCCAGCGATGCTCCTCGCCTTCTCACGCAGCGAAAGCCGTCCCAGCCACAGCCACAGCATCGGCATGTTGCGATACCGGGGTGCCGGGCACCCGGCCAGCCGCGCCCCGAAGATCCGCCCCCAGACGGCGCCGCGCGTCGTCTCGAGATTCGATTGCGAGGCGCGGAGTTCTGCCATCCCGACCCGCTCGAGCATCACATCCCCGCTCGCGATCGCGGCGTGCAGAATCCGACGCCCACGCTCCGTCCGAACGACGACGATCGATCGCCCCTCGTCGCCGTCCCTGCGCAGATGCCACGCGTCGCCGACCGCGAGATCGGCAAACTCACCGGTGTGGTCAGCACACAGCTTGCACCGCCACTGCTTGTGATTCGTCAGGATCTCGCCCCACGCCTGCTCGTAGCTCAACGCGCGGCCAGCACCGCCATCACCCCGCGTCGCACGCACGTCGCCCGGCCATCCGTTGCCGCGATAACGCAGCGACCGGATCTCGCCGGCTTGCCCGATCCCCATGGCGCTGAGCATCTCCAGCGTCCCCCGGGTTGTCGGCGTGCCGGCACAGAAGATCGAGATCGTCAGCCCGAGCCGGCGCGCGAGTCCAGGCGAACGCAACGCGAGCGATCGCGCACCCGCGACGTCGCACGGCTTGCCGACGAACACACACGACGCGGGCGCATGCTCGATCTGCCCAAGACCCTCGCAAGGGCTCGCGGGGGCGTAACGCGACCCGGAACGCGCCAGCAGCTGCTGTCGCGTCGTGCTCATCACGGTCTCATTCAGGTGCGGCGACTCGGTACGAGCCGCCGTGTGAAGCACACCGTACATCTGCGCGTGCTCGAGACAATACACACCCAGCGCCGTCGCGAGCCCGCCACTCGATCCGGTGTGCCGAACCTCCGCGTCCGCGGCGTACCCCTGCCAGACTTCGAGCACAGGACCCCATACGCCCGACGGGCGATTGTGGCGGAGCCCGGACCCGGGGCAGACGTGTGCCGCCCGTATCAATGCGTCCTGCGGAGCCCCTTCACCGACAACGGGCCGGCGTCCCTGTTCCGTCCGATCGACCATGCGGACATGCTCAGGTGCCACCGCCGCGCAGGCACCGCACCCGGAGCACAGCCCGGCGCGGACAACGCGATCAATTGGCATCACGTCGAGCTTCATACTGCGGGCTCCATCTGATCCACGCCACGGATCGTGCGGACCATCCCGCGCACGGCCCGCCGAGCGCGCCTGAGCGTCGGACCCGCCGGCGAACGCCGCAACTCCTCGATGGCTCGCACGCCCAGCGGGCGAGCCGGCGCGAGCCGCTCGCGGAGTTCTTCATCCGACCACGCCCGAGCCCGGGCCGGTGGCCGGCCGGTCTTTCGGTACACGCCCATGTGATAACACGGCGTCAGCTCGCCCGACTGAGCCGCCGCTTCGTCGGCCCGGATCACACCGTCGATCAGGTGCATGGCTCGGTCATCGGCGCCGACCACGAACGGGAAGTACACACCACCGTATCCGACAGCCCGCTCGCAACGCGCGCCGAACTGGTGATCGAGCAGCCCGAGCAGGTCCCCTGATCGCACAGACTCGAACCCTCGGACGGCGTGCCGGCGCGGCGAACGAATACACGCCCCCGGCACCGCGCGACCCACGGCTTCCAACCGAGCGCTGCCAAACTGCCACCGGTTCTCGCCGACATACTCGTAAACCAACAGCACACCATCGCTCGTCAACGCCCGATCGATCTGCCCCAGAACGTGCTCGAGATTGATCAGATGGTGCAGGATGCCGTGACAGAGAATAAAGTCGTACCGACGCTCCGGGAGCTGAACGAAGTTCAAATCACCGCTCAACGCCCCGATGCGTCCATCGCGCTCCCCGGCGCAGCGGTTGGCCGCCGGGCTCAGCTCGACCGCCTCGAACGACGGAGCGAACCCGGTCCCCAACAGATGCGACTCGACGCGGCCAATCCCGGACCCCAGGCTGAGGCACGACCGACGAGGGCCGTACGCATCCAACAGGAACTCGGTCCACCCGGCGTACCCACCCGACGACGCACGACCGCCCAGCAACCTCGATCGGTACGCCAGGATGCTCGGGTGGTTGATCCGCAACGCAGCCAGCTGGCGCTCGTCCAACGCACGTGTCGCGTCGAGTTCTTCATCGATCGCGCGCCGGTACCACACCGACTCCGCCTGCTCGGGTGTCACGGCGAGGTTCCGTCCATCGGATCCGATCTGTCGTGGTTGCTGCTGCGTCATGCGGCCTCCATCACGTCCGAGGTCGTGGCCGCCGTGGGAATCCAACGGAACGCCGCGACGGGCTTCGCCCATCGCTCACGCGCGAGATACAGCAAAGCTCCAGCGCCAGCGACCAGCACTCCCGCCGCGGCAGCACCCGAGACCACGCCGAGCACCACGTTCGTGATCATGCACAGCGCAAGCATCGCCACGAGCCCACCCGTTGCGACCAGCGTGGGCGCAAGCTCGACCCCGTGCCGCCGGTGCGCCCGGGCGCTGAGCACACACACCGCGAGCAGCTCTCCGACGACTCCCGCGAGAATGATCCAGAGCACGCCAAGCCCGGCCGCGACCACTCCCACAGCCACCGGCAACGCCGCAGCCCGGCACAGGTTCGCGAGCAACGGCCCGACCGTGTCCCCCCTTGACACGCAGACAACCGTGGGCGACACACGCATCAATCGGACCGCCTGCATCACGCCGAGCAATCCAAGCAGAACGCCCGCCTCGGTGTACTCCGGACCGTAGAGCGTCGTGATCAGCGTATCGCCGCCCGTGACCAACACCGCTCCACAGAGCAGCCCGGTCGAGGCGTGCACGATCACACCGATCGAGTGCGCTCTGGAGAACGCCCCGGCGTCATCCCCCCGTTGCGAGAGAGCCGGCAGCATCAGCGTGCTGCTGATCGACGCGATCATCGTCGCGAGCGCCAACGACAGGGTAGCCGCGACGGCGTAGATCCCGAGCGTCCGCATCGAATAACCAGCACCGACGATGAGCTGGTCACCCTGCGTTACCAGCACCATCACCGCACTGCCCGCCAGGAGCGGCCATCCGAACGCGATGATCCGCTTCGCGTGCACCGCGCTCCACGACCATCCGTATGCCCGATCAGCCACCACGTGCGACATCCCAGCGCTGAGCGCGGCTTTGAGCACCAGCAGCCAGACCACGCCCGCGTACCCGCCGATCCAGGAGAGAATCGGCCATGCCAGTGCCGTCACGAGCACCTGCGGCACGACCTCGACCGCCATGTCACCCACGAACCGAGCCTGCCGGTGCGCACGCTTGCAATCCAGATGGCGGAGCCCGCCAATGAGCGGCACCGCGCCGAACGCCGCGAACGCCCAGGCAGCCTCCGGCACTCCGAACAAGCCCGCGATCGGGTGTGCCAACGCGATCGCCGCGACGCCGACCACAATCCCCCTGATCGCCAAGAATGACTGCGCGGCACCCTGCAATTTCGGGTCATCCCCGTCTCGCGACTGAACCAATAGCTTGTCCACCGAGAACTGCGTAAACAGCTCGAGCATCGCGGAGCACACCATCAGCACCGCCGCGATGCCCAGGTCATCCGGGCTCAGCAGCCGCCCGACGATGACGTGACGAACGAGCGCGAGCCCTTGACTCAGCGCCCGCCCGGCGGTGAGCGTGCCCGCGCCGGCGATGATCGCACGAAGGGTCATGCCGCGACCCCCCCCGGCTGTTGTTCACGCGCCTCAACGCACGCCATACTCAGCGCATCAAAGAACAGGTCGTTCTCGGTGAGCACACGATCCAGCGATGGCCGCAGCGCCGCACGGACCGAGTCTCGATCGCGGTACGAGTGAAGCAGCATCTGAATCGTTTCCTCTGTTCCGGCACGGCGTGGATCGATCACCGAGTACCCCTGGTCGCAGGTCTCAAAGACCCCACGGGCTTTGTCCGTGTATGCCACCCCCGCCGCGGGCACGCCGCTGGACAGCGCCGCGATGCACGCGTGCATCCGTGTTGCGCACACCCAATCGAGCCGTGAGATCAGCCACTTCGTCTCACCCGCGCTCAGGCCGGACGGCAGCACCGCGATTCGCCCGCGGCACGACGCCGGGACACGCCGGGCGATCTCAAGCGACGCTTCCAGGTCGCTTTCCGGATGCCCGATCGGCGCGTGCACGTGCGGCACGAGCACGATCCGTGCATCGGTCGTCGCAAGCAACTCCGACGTCAAGCGCGAGATCACCTCGCGGTAGTCCGCCTTCATCCCGAACCGGGCCGCGGCCGCGTCCGCGCGATTCGCGATCAAGCCGCTCACGTTAATCCCGATGACCGGGTACTCGGTGTCCGCGAGCCACCCGGAGATCGGATCCTCCAGTGGCTCGTCCGGCTCGCGGGCGACGAGACCGAACGCCATGTCCACCGTGCACCGGTGCCGCGCCGGGTCGAAGCGGCTGCCCAGCAAGCCCCGGAGAACGTCAAAGCTCCGACGATCGCGCGCCCACGCGTACGCCGCCCCCTGCACGATCTGAGCCGCCAGGGCCCGCGCTTCGCTCGACCCGAACGGGCCGTACGTCTGCGGCAGGAGAACCAGCGGACGCCGCATCTCAAGAGCCATCCGCTTGGGGAGCGTGATCGCTCGGAACCGCTTGGGCCCGTACACGTCCGCGAAGCTGTCACCCCCGCTCACGTCGAGAACGACATCCGCGGATCGGACGAGCTCGGCACCGCGATTCGACCCGACCCCCCAGCACCCCGCCGCCCACATCCGGGTGTACGACTCGGGTCGGTGCAACCGTCTGGATGCGATCGCGCCGCACCGACGGATGGATATGTCTCCCGAATTCCCCGGCATCGCCCAATCCCGAACACCCCGCCCATGATCGAAGACGGTCAGGTCAAGCCCGAAGGTGCGCGGCCCGAGCCCACCGATGAGCGACTCGCACAGCGCCGAAACACCGAGGTTCCCCGTATCCGGGGCCGCGCCGAACAAGACCGCACGCGGCGACGGCCAGCCGGCAAACGCATGAGTCGGATGATCCGGCATTGGCTTCCTCTTGGACAACATTCCGCTGGAGAACGCCGGGGACGGGGACGCCGGCACCGGCCCTATCGACCGTGCCGACCCGCGCGTTCAGCGCGATCGCCACATCCGACACAGACCGACCTCGCCGCAGCCCCGGAAGTGCCGGCAACCGAGAACTCCGGCAGGATCGACCCCGATCGTGCGCCGATAACGCCGCCGTGCGACCACCCCACAACAGCCCATCGCGACAGTTCTCGGACGGCGTCGTCTGCTTCGCCGGCACCGACTGGTGGTACCACCCACGCGGGCACTCCGAGTGCCAGATCATGCGCCGACTCGCTCGGCGGACGACCGTGATCTGGATCAACAGCATCGGCATGCGAGCACCCCGCCCGGGCACGACGCGCCGCCCGATCCACCGGTATTGGCGCAAGCTCAAGAGCACGCTCCGGGGGCTCCGGCGCGATCCCTCCGGCATGTGGGTCTTCAGCCCGCTCTTCATCCCGCGCTACACACCGCGCGCGGTCAGGCTCAACGGCGCCCTCCTCCGCGCCCAGGTCTGGCTGATCTGCAAGCTGCTCGGCATCCGCCGAGCCTCGGCGTGGGTCACGGTTCCGACCGCGGCCCACGCGGTCCTTCGTCATCCCTTCGCCCGGCGGGTCTTCAACCGGTGCGACGATTTTTCACGATTCCCGAACGCCGACCATGAACTGATCGCCCGGCTCGAGCGCGAGCTCATCGACGGATGCGACACAACATTCTTTGTGAGCCCGGACCTGCACGAGCGCGAGCGGCGACGGTCACCAAACCCCGTCCTGCTGGGTCACGGCGTCGATTACCACCATTTTGCGCGCGACCGCGGTAATCCCTTGCTCCGGGTCGAACCCGATCCCCTCGCGGGCATCCGGACCGCGATCATCGGGTTCTATGGCGGCATCGAGGACTACACCGTCGATGTCGGCCTGCTGATTCTTGTCGCGCGGACCTTCCGCGATTGCACGCTGGTCATCGCCGGCCCGCGCTCGGTCGGTACCCAGACCCTCGAGGCCGAACCGAACGTGCGCATCCTGGGACCGATCCCCTACGAGCGCCTCCCCGCGATCGCGACCCGGTTCGACGTCGGCATCATGCCATGGCGCCAGAATGCGTGGATTCGATCGTGCAACCCCATCAAAATGAAGGAGTACCTCGCGCTCGGGTTCCCGATCGTGTCAACACCATTCCCCGCGCTCGAGTCGTACCGCGAGCACATCCGCGTCGGCGCGACCCCGGATGACTTTCTACGGCAGATCGAAGCGGCGCTCCATGAGAATGATCCGGTCAGACGCGCGGCGCGTCGGGCGGCCGTCCGGGAGGAGAGCTGGGACGCCCGAGCAACCCGCGCCGGCACCGCGCTCGGGCTCCCCGTTCAAGCGAACGCTGACACTGGGATCGAACCGAAGCCCACGCCCGACGCGTCGAACCAGCTCGAGTGTCTTCAGACCTCCGCCGATCCGACGCACGCCAGCAACATCTCGTAGAGCCGCGCGGACTGACGCTCGCGCGAGAACGAATCGATCAACGATTCGTCCGGTATGAGCGATCGCTCCATCGCCCCGCTCGCCGCGTCGGACAACGCCTCCGCGATCGCGGCCGGGTCATCACCCGCGTGCGCCCCCCGCCCGCACCGGATGACCAACTCAGAGATCTCGCGACACGGCCCGACCACCAGGATCGGCGCCCCGCACGCCAGATACTCGAAGACCTTCCCGGTCAGCACGCCGCCCTCGGGACCGGTCCACTCCAGCGAGAGAAGCACGTCCGCGCGGTTCTGGATCTCCAAGGACTGTTCGTGCGAAACCTCGCCGAGCAGCTCGAGCCGGTCCTGGACACCCACCCGACGCGCCGCGGCCGCAAACACCTCGCCCGACCCGCCCGCGACAACCACACGAACACGCTCGTACATCGCCGGCTCGGAAGCCCGGAGCACCGCGAGGGCCGACATGAACGGGCCGAGATCGTGCCCGCGCTCGTAGACCGCGCCGGTGTACGCGATCTTAAAGACCGTGGCGTCACGCGGTATCGACCGGGGCCGCCGACCCCCGTGGCCATTGTAGATAACATCCACGGGCGCGGCCGTCCGGCCTCGCAACCAACCCGCGAGCGCGTCGCTCACCGTCACCACGCGATCCACGCGCCCAAGGATCGAACGCTCGATGGCACGCTCACGACCCCGGAACGGAACGCATCCGCGGGCGCTGTGGTTCGCTGTCCAGAGATCACGAAACTCGGCCACGAACCGCCTCGCCGCCCCGGCACACACGATGCCATCGGCGACGCGGAGCGTCGTGTACGGACCGGACGATGCGAACACGACATCGAACGGCACTCCTCCCGAGAGCGCTCGCCCGTGCCGCACCGCCGGCTCGACCCATGCGTCCGTCACATCGGGCATGCGGATGCCCGAGTAGATCCCCGTCCGAGATCGGACCCCTCCCACGAGACGCCCCATTCGCCCCGGCGCCCCCGCGTCGGTCTGTCCCGCCCGCAGCCCCCGATCCCCCGCAAGCCGCCTGGCCCACAGCACGACCGGCGACGCGGGCACCGCGATCTCCTCCACACGAACGCCACCGCTCTCTCGAGGGTCCGTACGCTGGTCGTCACGCTTGGCCGTCGTCAGCACGGTGACGTCCGCCCCCAGGCGGGACCACGTCTGCGCGTGCGTGTGCACGCGCCGCGACGCGATCGCCGCCTGCGGCGGGTAGAACGAGCTCACGATCAGGACGCGCATCCGAACTCACGGTACACCGCTACGAGTTCCGATGCGAAACGCTCGCAGGTCTGGTCGCTCAACATCGCCGACGCCCGGGCCCACCGCTTGGCCGAAGGCGGGTTCGTCCGGGCGTCATCGATCACCCGGCGCACCGAGCCCGGATCGAACGGATCGAACAGTTCGCCCACGCCGAACCGCTCGATGATCTCTGGCAGACCGCCCGCGTTGCTCACGATGGGCATGGTGCTGGCACCGATCGCATCAAACACAACCAACGGCGCGTTCTCATGCACCACCGAAGGGAGCAAGAGCGCGTCCGCAGCCGCGATCTCGTGGGCCACACGGCTCTGGTCCACCCACCCAAGGAACTCGCACTCGATTCCGGCGTCCGACACCGCTCGCTCACACCGCCCGCGTTCGGTCCCCTCGCCCAGCACGACGAGGCGTACGCCCTCGACGCCGCTGATTGAATCGATGAACCGCAACAGCCCCTTCTCCGGCTCAAGCCGCCCAACGAAGACCATCGTCCAGATCGGCCCCGCGGAAGGCTTCACACGCTCACAACTCGGCCCAACGACGGGGTTCCGCACCAGCCGGACCGGGGGTCCGCAGCCCGTGACGTGCGTTCCCGCCCACGCACTCGGCGCGATCAGCACATCGACCGCTCGCAGCCGGCCCCGCGCCTCGTAGTTCCACCACCACTGCCCCGCACGCAGGAATGAGTGCGCCCGACCGCGATCGTCCCATCTCCTGAGGGCAATCGAGCCGAATCGACGCGCCGCCGAGAGTGTCTCCGCCACGTCGTTCCGCGCCCCAATCACCGGACTCGGGCACGCGACATTCAGATCGTGGACGTGCATCGCGATCACGCGTCCATCTGAATTCCAGCGTGCAACCTCTCCCAGCACACCCGGCGAGAGGAGGTGGTAGAGATTGTGTATGTGCACGACGTCCGGGTCGAACGCGAGCAGCATCCGACGGAGCTTCCGCCGAGCCTCGTGCGAGTCGATGTACGACCAAGGGGTTCGCCTGAGTTGCTCCGCATCTCCTGCGAAAATCTCGACATCGTGACCGGCGTCGGACAACGCCGCACGCTGCGCGTGCATGACGACCTCGGCCCCGCCCTTGTGTTCGAAATCGTTAACCAGCAGCACCCGCATCGGGCGCGTCGTCAGGAGCCGACCGCCGCCGGCGCGTGCTGACGGACGTAGCTCACAACGGTCTCAACGACGTGGGCCTTCTGCTCGGCGGTCAGCTCCGGGTAGATCGGCAGCGCGATCGACTCCTTCGCGGCCGCCTCGGACACCGGCAGGTCACCCTCCGAATAGCCCAGGTACGCGAAGCACTCCTGCAGGTGCAGGGGCACGGGGTAATAAATCTCCGTGCCGATGCCCGCGTCTTTCATGTGCTCGCGCAGCCCGTCGCGGATGTCCGCGGGCACACGGATGACGTACTGGTTGTAGATGTGCCGAGCCCCGCTCCCCGCGGCCGCGGGCGTGATGATCGGGAGAGAGCCAGCGTCGGGTGCCCCGGTCGTCGCGGCGCCCGCCTGAGCGAACGAGTCCGAGTAGTCCGCCGCGTTCTTCGCCCGCCCCTGGTGCCACGCCTCGAGGTGCCTGAGCTTGATGCTCAGGATCGCGGCCTGCAGCGCGTCGAGGCGCGAGTTGATCCCGACGATCGAGTGGTAGTACTTGGGCTTGCCCCCGTGCAGGCGGAGGATCGAGAGCTTGGCCGCGAGCCCGTCGTCGTTTGTCGTGATGATCCCGCCGTCGCCGAATCCGCCCAGGTTCTTGGAGGGGAAGAACGAGAAGCAGCCGACGTCGCCGCGAGTGCCGGCCATCGCGCCTGTCTCGTCACGCGACCCAATCGCCTGGGCCGCGTCCTCGATCAGGGGCACGCCCAACTTGTCGGCGAGGGTCCGGTAGGCCGTCATGTCCACGCACTGCCCGAAGAGGTGCACCGGCATGATCGCCTTGAGGTTCTTGCATTTCGCCGCCGCTTCGCGGACGAGATTCACGTCCATGTTGTACGTGACGGGATCGATATCGACGTACACGGGTTTGGCGCCAAGTCGGTGCACGCACCCGCCGGTCGCGAAGAACGTGTAGCTGGGGCAGATGACCTCGTCGCCCGGGCCGATGTCGTACGCCATCAGCGCAAGCAAGATCGCGTCCGTCCCAGAAGCGCACCCGATGGCGTGCTTGGCGCCCGTGTACGCCGCTACTTCTTGCTCGAACGCCTGGACCTTGGGCCCCATGACAAACCACTGCGCATCGCACACCTCATCCATCACGGCACGGATTTCGTCGCGCATCGGGCCGTACTGGGCCTTCAGATCGAGCAGCGGGACGGTGATGTCAGCCATGGCTCCCCCTCTGCCGGATGTCGCCGGCGGTCGGTCAAGTCGTTCGTGGATGATAGCGCCGCCGCGTCAGACGGCCGCCGCGCCCTGGTGTTCGTGAACGGGCCGAAGCTCATCCGAGCCGGATTGGCGGTACGTGTTCCCGCAGTCCGTGCATTCGAGCGAGCCGCCGACCTCCGCGTCGGGCATCCGCCCACCGCACCGGCAGGCCCAGCCGCGACGCCGGGCTGGTACACCCAACATGAGCGCATAATCGGGCACGTCCCTGGAGACGACCGCCCCGGCCGCCACGAACGCAAACCGCCCGATCGTCGTGCCGCAGACGACCGTCGCGTTCGCCCCGATCGTGGCGCCTTGCTTCACGCGCGTCTCGACGTACTGATCGCGACGAACGATCTCCGAGCGCGGGTTCAGGATGTTCGTGAACACCATCGACGGCCCGCAGAAGACGTCGTCCTCGAGCACCACCCCCGTGTAAATCGAGACGTTGTTCTGCACCTTGACGTTGTTGCCGAGCGTCACGCCGGGCGAGATCACGACATTCTGCCCGATATTGCAGCGCTCGCCGAGCGTGCAGCCGGGCATGATGTGCGTGAAGTGCCAGACCTTGGTCCCGGCACCGATCGTGCAGCCAGCATCGACGTACGCCGACTCGTGCACCTTCACGCCGGGGTGGTCCGCGGGCTCTCGGATCTCAGACGCGGGCATGCGTGGCCTCCGGTTTGGCCTCCACGATCGGACGCTCCTCGACGAGCGAGATCGCCCCGCCGCCCTGCCCGATCGACTCCTGAGCCGCGTGCAGGATCTCCAGAACCTTGACGCCCGAAGCCCCGTGGGTGCGCGGCGGCTGGCGGTCGATCACCCGCTCGATGAAGTGCCGCACCTCCGCCTCGAGCGGCGATGTCTCGGTGTCGAACTCGACCGCCACGCCCTCGCCCTTGACGGGCACGGGCTGACCTTCTTCAAGGTCCACCCGCTGGTCGTACAGCACCAGTTCCTTGTTCACGTCGTCGAAGCTCGCCATCTTCTTCGACCCGACAACGACCAGGCGCTGCTCCTTGAACGGGTGCAGCCACGACACGAACACGTGCGATCGCACGCCCTTCGGGAACAACAACTGCGTGACGGTCACGTCCGCGATGCCGGGAGAAACGTAGCTCCCGCCCGTCGCGACAATCTCCGTCGGGTCCTGCCCGACGAGACGCAGGATGACGGCGATGTCGTGCGGTGCAAAGGACCAAAGCGCGTTCTCGTGCGTGCGGACCTTGCCGAGGTTGAGGCGGTTCGAGATCACGTACCGCACCTCGCCCAGCTCGCCCCGCTTGATCAGGTCGTGCAGCTTCAGGATCGCCGGGTGGTACTCGAGCAGGTGCCCCACCATGAGCACTCGGCCGTGCCGCTTGGCGAGATCGACCAGCGTCCGCGCTTCGTCCAGATCGATCGTCAGGGGCTTTTCAACGAACACGTCCTTGCCCGCCTCGATCGCACGCCTCGCAAGCTCGAAGTGCGTCTCCGCGGGCGTGGCGATCATCACCGCGTCGATCGCGGGGTCGTCGAAGATCACCGCCGGGTCGCCCGTCACCACGGCGTCCGGCGCGAGTTCGCTGGCCGTCGCCCGCCCCGAGTCGCACGGGTCAGCGATCACGGGGATCGGCTGGATCGCGCGAAGCGTGCGCACGATGTTCTTCCCCCACCCGCCACACCCGAGCACCGCGACTGCCGGGGTGCTCCGATCGATCGCATCGTCCATGACGTCCGCTCCCTGTCTCGCGTTGATCAGCATCGGACCCGCGCCACGAGGGCTCCCGCGCCCCCTCAGGCGGGCCGGTCCGAGTCCGAAGCATAGGTCGGGCCGCCCGCGCGGGCCGGCCCGTCAGGTCGCCGCGGCCCTCGCCGCCGCCGCCTTCTGCGACCGCTTCTTCTGCCGCCGGCCCGCGAGCATCTGGTCCACCGCGAACTTGGTCGGGCCGAAGTCCCGCACCCAGACCTCGCTCGTCGTCTTCGGACGCAAGGGCGAGAAGAACTCCCACGCCGCCCGCGCCCGGTCCTCGGATGCCTGCACCGTCCGGATCCCGTCCGGGATCATCCACCGGTACCGCAGCCCGCGCGTGTAGTCCGGGCGCGACACGGGCTGCCCCATCGCCTGCTGGCACCCGAGCAGCGGGAAGTTCACCCCCGCCTGGATCGACAGGTCGAGTGTCCCCCAGAACTTCGGGTTGAGCTCCATCAACCGGGGCACGCCGTTCGTGTCCATCTTGAACTCGACCAGCCCGATGCCCGTCCATCCGGTTGCCTTGACGAGATCAAACGCCGCCTTCCGCGCAGGCTCGAAGTCGCACGTTTTGTTAATCATCCCCGACCCGCCGTCCACGGGCAGCATCCGCTCGCGGTACTGCACGACGTGCGCGAGCACCTCCCCGTCTTGGGCGATGAACGGGATGTCGTAGATCCTCCCCGGGATGTACTCCTGCAGCATCGGGCTCGACGAGTCCGTGCACTCGCCCGTCGGGTCCGACTGCGGCTTGCGTTCCAGCTTCTCGACGATCGCCTTCAGTTCATCCTTGGTCGCCGCCGGGAAGACGCCGTTGGACCCGCCGCCCTTGCGGGTCTTGAGGATCACCGGGAAGACGTACCCCTCCAGCAGCGCGTCCAGGTCCGCCCCGGGCTCGATCAGGCGCGTCCTGGGCACCCCCACGCCCGCCTGCTCGGCGATCCGGATCATCGTCGCCTTGTTGTGCGCCGCCTCCACCTTGTCATAATCCGGGAACGGGAACGGGCAGAGCGGTCGGATCCGATCCGCGTGCTTGCTCACCGGGATCACCGTGTTCGTGCTCACGGGCAGCAGCACGTCGAACCGCTCACGATCCAGGATCTCGCACAGGTCATCAACAAACCCGTCCATGTCCCGGCGCGGGTCGCGCGAGAAGTGCTTCCCGACGCAGTACTTCGAGTGGAACGCCTGCCCGTCGAGCTCCACACCCTTGGGGTTCGTGAACCCGAGCACGTGCACCTCGACGCCCTCGCGCCCGAGGGCGCGCACGAGCGCCGTCGTGTTGCGGTACGGCGGGTTGGTCGTCAGCACCTTCATCAAGCCTGCTCCCGGATCACCAGTACTTCCCGATCCGCCCCTCGAGGCGCCAGAACACGAACCGCCCCACCACCAGCAGCCCCACCGTGAACGCCGCCGCCGTCACAACATAGGTCGGCTCGGGCCATCGCTCCTCCAAGACCACCCCGCGGAGCATGTGGTAATAACACGCCAGCGGATTGAGCATGAAGACCGCCAATGCCCCCTCGTTGTCCTTGAACCGATCGATCGAATACAGCACCGGGCAGGCGAACAGAAGCACCCGCGTCGCCATCTGCACCAAGTTCGTCAGATCGCGCCAATACACCGCGATGCACGACAGCAGGTAGATGCACCCCGCCGCGAACGTCACGAGCCCCATCAGCAACACCGGGAACAGCGCGATGTGCTCCGTCGGCCGCCACCCCATGGCGAGTGCCGAGAGGAAGAAGATCAGCAGCCCGAACCCGAGATCCATGAGCATCTCGATCAGCGACGCGTACACCGCGACCGCCTTGTTCGGCAGCGTCCCGTTCACCACCAGCGACTTGTACCGGATGAACGTCGATGACCCGCGGCCGAGCCCCTGCATGGCGAACTTGTGCACCGTGATGCTCAGGAACAAGAAGAGGATGAACCCCTCCTCGCGGAATCCGAACACCTTCACGAGCAGGAAGTAATACGCCAGCATCGTCGCGATCGGGTCGAGCACGTTCCACGCGGACGCGAGCACTTTCGCCTTGTTCTGGGCACGCCGGTCGTACGACGCGATCCCCGCCGCCATCGCGACCGTCGCGCGCCAGGGTGTGGTCGTCACGCTCATGCCCGCGCCGCCTCCCGCACCGGGGGCATCGCCCCGTGCCCGAACGCCCGGCGGAGCCGCGCCAGATCCGAGTCGCTCGCGGACACGAGCACCCCCTCACCCGTCAGCATCACACGTCGATACCCGACCGCCCGCGCCAGCTCGACGCGTTCCACGAGCTCATCGATCGTCCGGTGCCGGGTGTCCACGAGGAGCTCGAACGCGTCGCCGACCCCCGCTTCGCGCGCGAACGCGAGGTGTCGCTCGAGCAGCGTCCGTAGCACCGTCGCGGGAGGGCACTTCCGAATCGCCGGCCCGCCGGTCACGACGTCCGCCCCGAACCCGTACCCCATCTCGCTGAGGGACTCCACGCCCACGCGCGCCGAGCCCGCGACCTCCTTGAGCCGTTTGAACAGCCCGCCGAGGTGACGCTGGCAGATCTCCACGTCCGTCGCGTTCTGGCGCAACGACCGGGCCGCTCGCTTCGCGCTGAGCTCGTGCACGAGGTGCCCGCCCGCGTCGTTGCCGAAGCGGAACGACGCGAGGTGCATGCCCTCAACGCGACGCTCCTCCACGAGCGCCCGGACCACCCGTTCGACGCGCTCACGCGCGGCGTACGTATGGGCCGACGCCATGATCCGCTCGCCGCTCGCGGCAAACGCTTCCACGGAGGTGCACCCCGCGTCCGCCTGACGCCGCGTCGCGTGCAACGCCTCGGGAGTGTCCGCGATGAACGCGGTGGGCCGCGATGGCTCGCCGGGGTGGTGCTCCGAGAAACAGTCGATCCCGGGGATCACCGCGACTCCGAGCTCGCGCCCGATCGTTTCGCACGCGCGCAGCACGTCGCGTTCCGTGTCGATCCACTGGTACGTCTCGATCCCGATGCCCGGCACGAGCGCACTGCCCTCCTTGACACTGACGACGATCTCACGCGCCCCGAGCGATGCCGCTCGAATGATCCGATCGCGGAGTTCGTCATCGGAGACGAGCGACGCCCGGCCGCCCTCGAATGCCACGGGCGATACGTGCACGCGAACCCGCACGGGATCCGTCCCCGATGCCACCCGCACCGCCGGCGACGCCGCGGGCACCCCGATCCCATCCAGCGGTGCGATCCGGAGGTACGAACACACCTCCGGGTCCAGCAGCCGCTCCATCAGCCCGGCGACCAACCCGACGCGCGGGTCCAGATCGAACCCCGATCGGATCACGAGCCCCTCGCCGACGCGCATCGCCGCGAGCACGCCCGCGGCCCCGAGCGACTCGCGTGAGCCACGCTCCAGCACGCGCGCCGTCGCGAGGGTGTACGCCCCTTGGCGCGTGCGGAGCACCGATCCCGTGATGGCGTTGCTGTCGGTCCGCCCAAGCTCGATCGTCTCGAGCCCCTCAAACGACCCGGACGGGTGCGCGATCCGCGGCTCGGTGAACCACGCGCGCGTGAACACGCCCGCCGGGTCGGCGTCGCCAAGCACGCCGAGCCCGTAATCGACCATCTCTTCCGTGCGTGCGTTCATCTCGGCGGGCCGACGGGCGGAATCCGGGCCGAGCACGAGCACGCCACCCGAGGTCATGAACCGCACGATCGACGCGGCCGCGTCCGCGTCCAACCCCCGCACCTCGGGCAGCACGAGCACGTCGAGCGCGTCGCCAAGCTCCCCCGACCGGAGATCACCAACCCCGAGCGCAACTCCGCCTGCCCGATCCGGATCGAGGCGTCGCCCGATGAACGCCGAGAGCATCTGATCGCGGTCCCCAGCACCGAGCACGAACCCCACCCGCCAGGAAGCCGCCTCGTCGCGCCAGCCGGCGTAGGGCGTCAGCTTCCGGATGGTGCCACGCTTCGCTTCCGCGTCCTGCCACGCCTCGGACGGGGCGTGCCAGTCCGGATCCGTCACGGGCTGCATCGCTTCAGGTTCGGGCGTCGGCCCCGAATGAGGCTCGGGCTGAGGCGCTGGCTGCGGCGATGGGCCGGGTTCGGTCTCCGTGGCAACCGGGCCGATCGCGGCGCTGTGCTTCTCCACCTGCGCGCTCGAGTATTCGCGGTAGGCCGCGAGCGCTTCTTCGGCTTCAGCGAACATCTCGATCCGCCCCCTATTGAGGAAGATCGCCCGGTCGCAATTGCTCAGGATGAAATCGTCCTGGTGCGTCGCGACAACCACGGTCCGGTTCGAATCGCGCAGGTGCTCGAGCAGGTTGCCCGTGCGGGCCTTGAACGCCGCGTCGCCGGCCCCGATGACCTCGTCGAGCAGCAGGACGTCGGGCTCGAACCGCGTCGCGACCGCGAACCCCAGCCGTGCGCGCATCCCCGAGCTATAGCTCTCCACCGGAGCATCGACGAACTCCCCGATATCACAAAGATCGATGACCTCCTTCACGTAGTCATCGACCCGATCGCGCGGCACACCACGCAGCCGGCTCGACAGCAGGATGTTCTCACGCCCCGAGAGTTGCGGCTTGATCCCGACGCCCAAGCTCAGCAGCGACCCGACCGCTCCGTCGATCCGCACCCGCCCGCGATCCGGTCGCTCGACGCCCGAGAGCACGCGCAAGAGCGTGGACTTGCCCGCTCCGTTGGGCCCGAGCAGCCCGACGATCTCGCCTTTCTTGAGCGAGAACGAGACGCCGCGGAGCGCCGGGAAGAAGTCTCCCTCCGGGTTCTCCTCGTTCCCGCTGCGCCTCCCGAGCAGATCGAGCATCAGGCAACGCAGCCGCACCGCCGAGTTCTGGCGCCGGCGGACGAGCATCGGGTAAAACAGCCAGAGGTCCTCGACCACGACCGCGTCGCCCTCCGATCTCGTCGTCTCGGCGCTCATCCAGCCAGATCCTCGAACGACGGGTCGCCCAGGAACGCGTCGGAATCGATGTACAGCCGGTGCCAGAGCTCGACGGTCATGAGGATCCAGAGCTTCATGGAATGGTCCGCCTGCCCGGAGCGCGTCCGCTCGACGAGCCGCGCGACCTCGTCGGGGCGGAAGAGCCCCCGGCGCTCCACCGCGTCGGGTCGGAGCACCTGGACGATACGTTCGCCGAACGGGCCGTGCACCCACGTCTTGAGGGGGATGCCGAAGCCGCGTTTTTGCCGGTAGATCACGCTCCTGGGCAGCACGCGCGCCGCGGCGGCCTTGAGCACCGCCTTGAGTTCGCCGCCCTGCATCTTCACCCCGGGCGGGACAGTGTTCGCCGCCTCGATGAACCGGAAGTCGCACAGCGGCACCCGCGCCTCGAGCCCGTGCGCCATCGAGACCTTGTCCATGTTGTTGTGCAGGTTGTTGATCAGGTACAGCATCTGATCGGTGTGAAGGCATCGCGACAACCCGTCGGGCAACCCGACGCGGTCGAAGTGCCTCCGGAAGATCGCGTCCCACGCGCCCTCGCCCGCGGCGTCCAAGGCGGCATCCGTCAGCGTCGCCCGGCGGGACTCGCCCTGGAAGTACACGTTCCGGCGCGCAAACGCGTCGCACAACCCGGTGATCGCCGCACGCTCGCGGTCCTTGTCCTGCGTGCGCCCGAGCAGCCTCTTGATCCACGAGCGAGCGACCTCCTCGCCCAACTTGTGCTTTAGCGCGAGCTCGTAACGCCCGTACCCGGCGTACGCCTCATCGCCGCCCGTGCCCGTCAGCACGACCTTCACCTGCTCCGCCGCGGCTTGCGAGAGCATGTAACTGTTGATCGACGTGGTGCAGGGCTGATCGAACGCCCGGATCACGCGCGGGATCTGGGTGTACCAGTCCGGGTCGGACTCCACCTCGGTGTGATCCGCCCCGATGTGCTTCACGACGGTGTCGATGTACTCGCTCTCGTCGAGCCACGCGTGCTCGCCCTTGTG
>JAUHXM010000042.1 GCA_030426605.1 Phycisphaerae bacterium
TCGTCTCGTCCACGACGATCTCGGTGGCGTTCACGGCTCGGTGCTCAGCGCCGAGCGATTCGAGCCCGCTCGCGGTGTCGGCGTCGTGCCCGATGGTCAGGGTGGGTGCGAGGTCCGATCCGAAGACCCTGGCCCCTACGGCCGGCGCGATGCAGATGAACCCGATCGGCCTGCCGGCGGCGTGTGCCTCGCGGAGGACACGCTCGGTTTGGGCGTCCACCGAGCAGCCGGGGCCCTCGATCGCGAACGTGCAGAGGTTTTTGGCGGCGCCAAACCCGCCGGGCAGGACGATCGCGTCGTACTCCGCGCCGTTGACGTCCGCGAGATTGGCGATGTCGCCTCGTGCGATGCGGGCGGCTTCACGGAGGACGGACCGCCTGGCCCCGGTCGGTTGTTGGGTGATGTGATCGATCTCGTCGGATTCGATGTCGGGGGCGAGGCAGGCGTAGCTCGCGCCGCGCTGGTCGAGGGCGGTGAGTGTCGCGACGGCTTCGTGGATCTCGGCGCCGTCGAAGACGCCGCACCCGCTGAGGATGACACCAACGGTCGGCATGGGGGCTCCTCTCAGCTGTTCTTGATCGCGGCGGTCAGTTTGGCGAGGGTCGTGCCGACGTTCTCGATCCCGGCGCGGACGCCGTCGTCCTTGCAGTTGCCCTGGTCGTCGAACATCTCGTGGGCGTTGCCGAGCGCGAAGTCGCCGGCGATGACGTGGACGCCGATGCCCGAGAGGACGCGGCGGGTCTCGGGGAGCCCGCGGATGCCGCCGAGCTTGCCGGGCGACGCCGCGACGAGCCCGGCGGTCTTGCCGCGGAAGCACGCGAGCTGTGCCTCTCCCTCACGCGGACGCGAGGCCCAGTCGATCGCGTTCTTCATCGCGGCGGTCATCGTGCCGTTAAACTCGGGGCAGGCGACGAGGAACCCGTCGGCGGCCTGCATCCGCTCGCGCAGTTTCAGCACGGCGTCGGGGAACCCCGACGCGGCTTCGTCGTCCTGGTCGTAGAGCGGGAGTGCGAGGTCCTTGGGCGCGGTCCGGTCGATGACGGCACCGGCCGCCTCGGCGGCGCGGGCGGCGATCTCGACCGCCTTGCGGTTCAAGGACTCGGCTCGGAGCGAGCCACACAGCATCAGCAATCTCGGCGCGTGTTCGGGCATCGGGTCCTCCAGGATCGTGCAGAGTCTACCGCGGTCGGGGCTAGGATATTCGCCCTTGTGAGGACGACGATGCTCCGACCCGTGTTGCACAGCAAGATCCACCGCGCGACGGTCACCGCCGCGCTCCCGAACTACGTCGGCTCGATCACGATCGACGCGGAGCTGCTCGACGCGATCGGGCTGCGCGTGAACGACAAGGTGCTCGTGGCGAACTGCCGCTCGGGGGCGCGGCTCGAGACGTACGTCTTCCGGGGCGAGCCCGGGTCCGGCGCGATCGAGCTCAACGGGGCCGCGGCCCACCGCTTCGAGCCGGGCGACCACGTCATCATCATGCACTTCGCGATGATGGACGACGCGGAGTACACCGTGCACAAGCCGCGCGTGGCGATCATGAACGAGGACAACACAATCGCCGAGACGATCCTGTACGACCCCGACGCCTGAGAAAGCGCCCGCCCGGCGCGTGGGCCGAGCGGGCACGGAGGGGATGCGTGCTCAGGTGTGGCTCACCACGTGCGGCCGCGCTGCCAGCCCCTCGGCTTGCCGCACGTGCTGTGCCAGCGGGCCTGCCCTACGCGACCTTGCCAGCCGGGTTGGTAGAGATTCACGACCACGCGGCCGTTGATGTGGCGGATGCGTGCGTTCTGCTTGCCCGCCCGCCATGAGATGTGCGGACGATCGCACCACGAGTAGCGTGCGATCACCTTGCCGTCGTCAACCCAGGCACGGTAGCCGGCATCTCGGAAGGCACGCACGATCTGGCGTTTGGACCGGGCGTCGTCGATGCGGTATCGCTCGCCGTTGATGCGGAGGACGCCGGCCTGACGGGTGTGTTGCCTTTGGTCGATCTGCTTGCAGGGCGTGTGGTTGCCGCGTCGGGGGGCATCGGCGAGTGCCGGGGAGGCGAGCGTGGTGCTCGCGATGAGGGCGCAGACCAGCCGCGCCGCCTTCGTGGGAAGGGGTGCCATGTCGTACCTCCTGTGTGTGAAACTGGGTTGTGCCCCGGCCCGGGCGGCCCGGGTCGCCCGGGCTCGGTGCGAGACCGCCCAACGGGGCGGACCGCTGACGGGTTCGGTCGAGAAGAGGTCCAAAAGGCTGCCTGGGGACCCTGAGAGCCCGTTGTTTGCGTCTGCTCACAATGTTGCTGCAAAATCGGGAATCAGCGTCAGCCGAACCGGAGTTTGCCCAGTACAGAGACGTACACGGACCCGAAGGAGGGACCCCGATGAGCACCGGACGCACCCCAGAGGAACGGCTGACCCAGACGACCCTCGTCACCGCCAGCACCCCGACCGAGCTCTCCCCGCTCGAAGCGGCGATCATGGACGCGTGCAACGAGCTGCACGACGCCCGGGCCAAGAGCAACGGACCGCGTGCGGACGCTGTCGAGACGGTCCTGTTCAAGCTGATCGATCGGTACGACGAGTCGGACGGGGACAACCACCCGAACCCCGCGTGGGCCCGTCCGAACCAGCGGGCGTTGGCGCTGTCCGCCGCGGGGCGTGTGCACGCCGCGATCGCTGCGGAACGGCTGGCGCTCAAGTACGCCGACACCCCGCGTCGCAAGGAGATCTCGCTCGACAACCTGGCCGATCGGTGCATGCGTGCCGAGCGGTATGAAGACGCGTTGGGGTACTTCCTCGAAGCGGTCGAGATTGCGCCGAACAGCGTGCCGGTGCTGATGACTGGCGCGCAGGCGATGTACTTCGCGGGGATGCCCGAAGAAGCGAACAACATCTTCGCGGCGTTCCTTGAGCAGCCCGACCAGCTCGACCCGCGCGGCCCGCTTGCGGCGTACCTCGACCACGAAGAGCGTCTCATCGACATGGCGATCGATCTTCCCGCGCTGCGCGACCTGTTCGATGCCTGGGACGACGCCAAGCGGAAGCTGACGGGGGGTGCCTCGTGAACCCCACCCAGCACGACACGTTCTGGCGGTTGTACGAGCGAGAAGCCAGGCCGGCCATCGACGCCGCGTGCCGCAGCGCGGCCCGCCGGATGAGCGACTCGACGATGGACCCTGCCGACTTGATCGCGTGGGTGGACACCCGCGTGTGGACGATGCTTGAAAAGAACGCGTACCCGACGTTTCACGACGACCCTGCGCCCGAGCAGGCGATCGAGCGGATCGTGGACAACGCGAGCACGCTGGCGCGGTGGGCGTATCTCGGGCTGTGCCGAGGGCACTGGCGCCGCGCGGAGAGCGAGCAGGCGTATCTCGGTGGGATGTCCCGCGCCGAGCGTCTGGCAAGCGTCTCGATGGTCGGCAACGGGTTCGAGAAGGCCGAGCGGATCGAGACCGATCTTGAGAAGGTGCGGGCCAGCCTTTCGGACGCGTTGAAGGCGAAGCTCGCCGCGTCCTGGCCCGAGAAGGATGAACGCCGGCGCGTGGCGCAGGCGTTGGGCGCGACCCGCCCCGAGGATGACGCGTTGATCCAGGCGACAACAACCGGTGAGGTGAAGGAAAACACGGTGCAGCAGATGCGCTCACGGACGCGCAAGCGTCTCGCCGAGTTGTTCAAGAACAGCGCCCCGCTGATCGCGGTCGTCGCGCTGCTCACCCTCGGGTTGGCGTCGGGCGAGGCGGTCGCCGACGAGCAGTCGGGCGGGCGCGGCGGCATGAGTGCCCCGCAGGCGCACCTCGACACGTCGCCGTACGCGAGCGAGCAATCCGGCGGTCGCAAGGGCGGCGGCAAGGGCATGACGCCGCTCGGCAAGGGCGGCGAGCAGTCCGGCGGGCGTGGCTGATCGACGCTCAGGGACCGCCGCGGACGCGCGCCCAGGCCTTGTCCAAGCGTGATGTTGATACCTTGACCGCGGTGCCCAGTTCCTGCGCGAACTGGGCGACGCGGAACTCTTCGATGAGCCAGCGAAGCTCCTCAAGCTGGGCATCTCGGATGCCCTGCGCCGCGAGGTCTTGGGCGCGGGCCGATCGCCTGGCCTCCCAGGCGATGCACGGGGCCGCCCGCTGGGCGTCCCGTTCCGGGCCGATCGATCGCAGCCGGTCCAGACGCACCTCGATCGCCCGCAGATACCGGGGGATGCACCGGAGCCAGTCCGAGGGCGTGTCGCGGAAGACCCGCCCCATGAAGAGTCGGCCGAGCTGATCACGGATATCACGCTCCGCGTGGGCCCACGCCGCGGGGAGCCCCGCGTCCAGACGGGCCTGCACACCCTGGACGCCCTCGAGCACGTTGATGACGAGTGTGTCGATCTCGTCGGTCGCGGGGCCGAGCCGGTTCCAACCCTCGGTCGCCCGAGCCTCGAAGGCGCTGCGTGTCCTGACTTCCGGCAGCCGTTCGACGTACACCCGCTCGGCGAGGAGCAGTTCGACGTCGTCCGCGAGCGCCTCTCGAGTGCCCATCGGCGCGTGCAGGAGGGCGGCGCGCTCGAACGACGGCAGGTCGCCCGCGCTGAATCTGAGATCGTCTCGGAGGGAGGGGACCAAGAGCCGTGCGAGGCCTCGACGGTGGGCCTGCTGCGCGAGTTCGCGGGATTCGAGCACTCGCACGCCGACGGCATCCGGGCCCTGATCCACCAGGCACGGGTAGCCCGTCACGATCGACCCGGCGCGTTCCAGCGTCACCTTCGCGGGCAGCTCGTCGAGGTCCCACGCGGTCATGCCGTCGCGGTTGTACGGCGACGTCTCACCCGCGGGTCCCTGGATCTCTCCTGGGGGGGCGTCCGGCGCGTGGTCACGGCGCAGGCGCGCGAGATCGCGGTCGGCGTCGATCGCTTCACCCTCGGGATCGATCACCTCGTACCGCGGCGACAGGTGCACCGGCAGATCACGCGGTCGGAACATCGACGGGTCGATGCGGACCTCGGATCGCGAAGTCAGGGCCGCGGCGAGCGCATCCACCAGCGGGCGATCCCTCGGGAGCAAGGGCGCCAACTCGCGCGAGAGCGGTGCGGCGTCGAACTGCCGGCGGACCGTGCGGGGCAGTGTGCGGATCAGGGCTTCGAGCTTCTCGGGCACCTGCCCCCCCACCGCCCACTCGGTCTGATCCTCGCGGAGGTGCGCGAGCGCGTCGGCGGGGACGTGGAGGGTCACGCCGTCGTCCTCCGCTCCGGGCTCGAACCGGTAGCTGAGCGGGAGGGTCGCGGTTCCGATCTCGACGGCGTCCGGGTAGAGGTCGGGCGTCACTCCCGAGGCGTCGCGGGCGAGCAGATCCGCCTCGGTCATCCGGAGGACTGACGGGTCCTCCCGTGTCGCCCGGCGGAGCCACGCGTCGAGCTGCTTGCCCGAGCTCACATCGGCGGGCAGGCGTTCGTCGTAGAACCGGAACCGGGCGCTCGTTTCTGCGAGCAGATCGGCGCGGCGGGCTTTGTCCTCCAGCGTGCGCACCTGCGCGGCGAGGTTGCGGTTGTGCACGATCGCCGGTGCCTGGGTCTCGTACTCCTCCTCGACCAGCGCGTGATGGATAAACAGCTCGCGCGCCTTCTCCGGGTCAACCGTTGCGTAGTTCACCACCCGGGCGCGCACGATCTCGAGACCCAGCAGCGTCGCGCGCTCGTTCGCGACGACCCGGGCGGTCCGGTCGTCCCAGCGGGGGTCGGCGTGCGTGCGTTCGATGAGATGCCCGCCGACCTGCTCGATCCATTCTGGCTTGATGCGCGCGACGCAACGCGCATAGACGCGGGTCGTCCGGACGATCTCGGCGGCCATCACCCACTTCGGGCGCGCGTCGAAGAGGCTCGACCCGGGGAAGAGGTGGAACAGCGTGCCGCGGGTGCCCGCGTACTCTGAAGTCTCCTTTTTCTTTCCCACATTGGTGAGAAGGCCGGACATGAGCGCGCGGTGCACGGCGTCCGGGTCGGCGTGCCCGTGCCCGGGGTCGATCTTGAGCTCTACCGCCAGCCGGCGGAGCTGGCGGTAGAGCAGCCGCCACTCGCCGATGCGCCGCACGCTGAGGTAGTTCTGCTGGCACGCCTTGGCGAGCTTTGAGCGGCTGAGCTTCGCGGCCTGGTCGTGGTAGAAGTCCCAGATGTTGAGGTACGCCAGGAAGTCCGAGTCCTCGTGGGCGAACGCGGCGTGCGCCTCGTCCGCGGCGTCCCGCTTCTCGTACGGGCGGTCGCGCGGGTCGGGCACGGTGAGGGCCGAGGCGATCACGAGCACGTCGTGCACGCAGTTCTCGTCCTTGGCGGCGAGGATCATCCGGGCGAGCCGCGGATCGACCGGGAGGCGTGCCAAACGCTTGCCCAACGGCGTGAGCTCGTGCTGCTCGTCAACGGCGCCGAGTTCGTGCAGTGTCTGATACCCGTCGCGGATCTGACGCAGTTCGGGGCGCTCGACGAAGGGGAAGTCTTCGGGGCGTCCGAGATCGAGGTCCGCCATCTGGAGAACAACGGACGCGAGGCTCGTGCGTTTGATCTCGGGGGCGGTGAACTCCTCGCGCGCGTCGAAATCTGACTCGGCGTACAGGCGGTAGCACACCCCCGGGCCGACGCGCCCGCAGCGCCCCTTGCGCTGGTCAGCGGATGCCCGCGAAACAGGCTCGATCGGGAGCGCCTGGATCTTCGACCGTGCCGAGTAGCGTGAGACGCGCGCGGTGCCCGGGTCGATGACGTACCGGATGCCGGGCACGGTGAGGGACGTCTCGGCGACGTTCGTCGAGACGACGATCCGTGTGCCGCGGTGGGGCTTGAAGATGCGCTGCTGATCGGCGGGCGAGAGTCGCGCGTAGAGGGGGAGCACCTCGACGCCGGGCGCGGTCTCGTAGCGGGTGCGCAGGAGCTTGGTTGTTTCGCGGATCTCGCGCTCGCCGGGCATGAAGATGAGGACGTCGCCGGGCTCGCCGGCGTCGATCTCGTCCATTACGGCGTGCAGCGCGTCGTCGAGCGGGGTCTCCTGTTCGCCCTCGGCGTCGGTGAGCGGGCGGTAGTGCACCTCGACGGGGTAGGTGCGTCCGGATACCTCGATGATCGGCGCGGGCTGGCCGCGGGCGTCGGCGAAGTGCTCGGCGAAGCGTTCGGGGTCGATCGTCGCGGACGTGACGATGACCTTGAGGTCCGGGCGTTTGGGCAGGAGGCGGCGGAGATAGCCCAGGAGGAAGTCGATGTTGAGGCTGCGCTCGTGGGCCTCGTCGATGATGATGGCTTCGTAGGCGTCGAGGTGGCGGTCCGAGCGGGTCTCGGCGAGGAGGATGCCGTCCGTCATGAGCTTGACGAGCGTCGCGGGCGTGGTCTCGTCGTCGAAGCGGACCTTGGTGCCGACGGCGTCGCCGAGCGTTGTCCTGGTCTCCTCGGCGATGCGCGCGGCGACGGTGCGTGCGGCGATCCGGCGCGGCTGGGTGTGCCCGATCAGGCGATCCACACCCATCCCGAGTTCGAGCAGCATCTTGGGGAGCTGGGTGGTCTTGCCCGAGCCGGTCTCGCCGCAGATCACGACGACCTGATTCGCGCGCAGAGTTTTGAGGATCTCGTCGCGCCGGCGGGCGACGGGGAGTTCGTCCGGGTACACCAGCGTCGGCTCGTGGGAGCGGCGGGCGTCCCACGCGCTCGCCGAGGCGTCGATGTCGCGGGCGATCGCGTCGAGCACGCGCGTATCCGGGCGTTTTGATTTGCGGCGCTCAAGACCACGCAGTCGCGCGCGCACACGCCCGCGGTCGCGTGGGGCGACCTCGGGCAGGCGGGTGCGCAGCGAATCGATGCTCAGCGGGTCCGGCACCGGCGATCATACGAACGGACGGCGTCAGTCGATGTCGAACACCTCGGGCGGGACGGGCACGTCGAACTCGACGGACTCGCACTCGATGACCATCTCGCCCGTGAAGGGGTTGGAGACCTCCATGCGGTGCGGGATGCGGACGCCTCCGACGTCCCGCCATTCCTTGAGGGTCGTGACGATCGGGATGGTGCCCATGCCAGGGATCGGGATCGAGGCGCGGATGCCGAGTGTCCGCCCGTCGTCGGGGTCGAGGTAGAGGCGCATCGGTGGGGCGTGCTCGGCTTCGGCGACGACGACGACGGCGTCGGGGGTGTCGCCGAACTCCTCGATGCCGCTGACGCGGGCCTTGGGGGCGTACCACGCGAGCGGGGCGAAGCCGAGCCAGGGGTGCGAGCCGGCGGAGATCTCGTAGGTCGCGGTCCCGGGTTCAGAGATCGTCGGCTCGGGGGCCATGGGCGAGACATCAACGGACCGCTCGGCTGTGTGCGAGCTGCTGGAGATCGCGAACGGGCTGAAGTCTGACCGCTGGGCGTGGCGGTCACGCCCGTCGGCCCAGGCCGTCCAGGTGCCCGAGACGCCCTGGTGGATCAGCTTGACGCGGCCCGTGATGCGCATGGTGCGGGTCTCGGCCAGCTGACCGGTGCCCAGGTGCTCGGCGCGGAGGGCTTCGAGGTCCGCGATGGACGGGAGGTCGTCGGGATCGGGTCCGTCCACGCGCGGCATCGTGGTTGTTCGTCCGTTCTGGGTGAACTCGATCGCCGTGGCGGGAGATCCCGTGTCTTGCGTGAACTCGAGCACGATGCCGGGGAAGTCGCGGAAGCGCCAGCGTTCGTTGGCGGCGTCCCACGCGAGGGGGTACGCCTGCTGGGATGGGACGTCCATGGAGAGCTGGCCGTCCTTGAGGATGACCTCGCAGGTCTCGCGCAGAAGGTCGTGGAAGAACTTGCCGGTGAGGAGCGCGAGTTCGTGTTCATCGAATGGGACGCCCGGGGTGATGAGCTCGCCGTCTTCGTCGCGCTTGGGGAGGAGGAGTTCGGCGGGGCCCTGGTAGAACTCGAGCGCGACGATGCGGCCGGTGTCGTCCGATTGGAACCGGACCTTGATGGCGGGGTTCACGGCGAAGGCGCGGTACCCCTCGTCATCGGGCGCGTTCAGCGCGGTCGTGCCCTGCCCGGGGAGTTCGCATGCGAGCCCGCCTTCGTCGTCCGCGGAGACGACGAGGTCGCCGCCGAGCGCGGCGAAGAAGTAGGCCCCCTCGTACGCGGAGAAGTCCTCGGCGGCTCCGTCTTCCTCGGCGTGGCCCGCGGGCTCGTTGAGGAGGGTGTCGAAAACGAGCTGGATGACCTCGGCCTGCATCGGCGAGGCGCTGACGTTCATCAGCGCGGTGAGCCCGATGCCCTCGTCTGGCATGACGGCGAGGGTGGAGGCGAAGCCGTCGATGTTGCCGCCGTGCTCGTAGTACGGGGTGCTCTGGAAATCGTTGATCATCCACCCAAGGCCGTACGCGCCGCCGTTGGGCATGGTCGCGTGGGGCGTCCAGCACTGGGCGAGCGAGGCTTCAGAGATCAGTTGCGTGCCGTCGGGGAGGGCGCCGTCGTTGAGCAGGACGCGGACCCACTTGGCCATGTCGTTGACGCTTGAGTTGATTGCGCCGGCGGGGGCGATGAGGCTGAGCACACGCGGCGGGAGGGGCTTGAACGACTCTTCCTCGGTGTCCCACAGGTATCCGCGCGCTGCGTTGGGGTTGTTGGCGAGGTGCTCGTGGGCCGGGGAGGTGTCCGCCATGCCCACGGGGTCAAGGATGTCGCGTTGGAGGAGGTCTTCCCAGGTCGTGTTCTCGACCGCGGCGGCGGCGAAGCCGGCGGCGGCGAACGTCACGTTGTTGTAGAACCAAGACTCGCGGAAGGGGTGGTAGTACGACGCCTCGGGCACGGTCGCGTAGATCGTTTCACGATCCGCGGTGCCGCCGTACCACAGCAGGCTCATGCGGGTGAGGCCGGTGCGGTGGCTGAGGAGGTCGATCAGGTTGACGGCCTCCGATCCCTCGGCTTCGGGGAGCTTGAACCATGGGATGTAGGTCGAGACGGGGGCGTCCCACTCGAGCTTGCCGCGATCGACGCCGATGCCGGCCATCGCGGCGGTGATCGTCTTGGACGACGACCCGATGCAGAAGATCGTGTCGGGCGTGACGGGGCGGTCGGTGTCGATGTCGGCGACGCCGAGCCCGCGGGCGAGGATGACCTCGCCGTCCTTGACGACGGCGATCGCCATGCCCGGGATGTGCATCGCCTCGCGTCGTTCGTCGAGGGTCTCGACCAGCGCCTCGAGCCGCTCGGCGTCCACGGGCGCGGCGGGCAGGGCGGAGACGGCGAGCGTGAGCGTGGCGGCGGCGATGGCGGGCCGCGGCGTGATCCAATTCATGAACTTCCCCCTCGTGGCGGCAATTTGTGAAACCCAGCGGGTGGTTTGTCGAAATAGAAGGCGATGGATTTTGCGTGGTCTTGATCGGATCGGTCTTGACTCCGTGGCGAATCCCGGTACCTTTCCCACGCCGGAATACCGGCGAGCGTAGGGAAGTTTGCACAGCATGACCCAGATTCACCTTCATCTCGCGACCGACCAGGCACGCAGGGGTAAAGCCCTTGGTTGCCAGGTTGTCGTCTGCATGCACATTTGGTGTGCCGGCGGTTCGCGGGGAAGGGTCCTGGGCTAAGAGTCCCAACAAGACCTGACCGACTGACGAGCCGCCGGACGAATCCGGCGGCTCTTTTCGTGTGTGCCCGCACCGGGCCGGATCGAGGAGCCGAGCCATGACGCTCGAACGAGCCGCTGTTGCCCTGGAACCCATCTTCAACCCCGCGGAATCGGTGCAGCATCGCTGCGTCGTCCGCGAGGTGATGCGCCGCGCCGAGCGGGGGCTCAAGTCGATCCTCGTCGTCGGGGCGAGCCCCGAGCGCGAGGCGGCGGGGGCCGCTCGGGCCGAGGCGATGGGGCCGCTCGCCGATCCGCTCGCGAAGGCGATCGTGCTCAACGCCGGGGCGATCGAGGCGGCGGCGCTGCTCAGCCGATCGCTCGCGGCGATGGGCGTCTCGGTCGCTCAGCTCGACGGGCGCGTCGCGGCCCCCACCACGACCGGCAACGCCCTCGACGCCCGCCCGCGGCACGCGGATGCGCGCTGGTACGAGCGGACGCTCGGCAAGGTGGACGTGATCGTCGTGCCCGGCGGCGTTGGGCTCGACGCGGACCGCCGGGCGACGAACCTCGGCGAGGACGGGGCGTCGCTGACTGCGGCCTTCCTGGCCGACGCGTTGGCGCTCGACCTGATCGTGCCCGGTACCGGGGTGTCCGCGGTTGCGGGAGGCGTGCTCGGCCGGAAGGCCAGGCTGCTGGCTCGTGACCGGGGCGTGCGGGTGCGAGCGATCGAGACGCGGCAGGTCGAGCGCACGTGCTGGCAGCCGGGACCGATGCGGCGGCTCGCGGGGGGGCGTGCCGTGCCCGCTTGAATGACAGGTGGGAGAAGAGAGAGAACTCCCTCAGCCCGAGGCTCGGGCCGCGCGGATGAGTTGTGCCGCGCGGCCCGGGTCCACCGGGTTCGCCCAGTGGCCGTCGCGTTTGATATACGAGCCGACGATGAGGGCGTCGGCGTGTTCGAGGAGTTTCGGGGCGTCTTCGGGCGTGACGCCCGAGCCGACGAGGACGGGGAGCCTGGTCGCGTTGCGGACTTCGGCGGCATCCGCCGGGCTCGTCGGGTTGCCTGTGGCGGACCCGGTGACGATGAGGCCGTCAGCGCCGAAGAACTCTGCGGCGTGGGCCGCCTCGGCGAGCGAGACGTCCGCGGTCAACGCGTGCGAGGCGTGCTTCTTCTTAATGTCGCAGAACACTCGGACATGGTCTGCACCGATCGATCGGCGGTAGCGGAGCAGCGGGCCCGCCTCGGCACGATCGAGCAATCCCTCGTCCGCCACGTGTGAGAAGACGAAATTCTCGCACCGGATGAAGGCCGCGCCCGTCGCGCTGCACACGGCGAGCGCGTGGGCGTTGCCGCCCGACAGGATCTGGACCCCCACCGGCACCGAGACGGCGCTCGTCACGGCGTGCGCGGCGCGGGTCATCCCGGCGACGATCTCGGGGCCGAGGACGTCGCCGTGCACGTAGGGAGCGTCGTGCATGTTCTCGACGATGATCGCGTCGAACCCGGCGTCCGCGAGGATTCGGGCTTCGTCCGCCGCGGCTCGTGCGAGTGATTCGATGCTCGCCGTCGCGCGGGGCGTGCCCGGGAGCGCGCCCACATGAACCATGCCGATCAGGGCGCGCTCGGGCAGGGTGTCAAGGATTGGGGGCACGGTGTGTCTCCGGGATCAATCGCGGCTCAACTATACTCTCGGGATGGATGTCGCCGAAGCACGGGCGTTGATGGAGGCGTGGACCGAGAGCGCGTCGCTGCGGGTGCATATGGAGACCGTCGCGGCGTCCATGCGTGCGTACGCGATCCGACTGGACCCGGCCGAGGAGGACCGCTGGGTCGTTGCCGGTCTGCTGCACGACTTCGATTACGAGAAGCACCCATCGGCGGAGGAACACCCGTTCGTCGGCGTGAAGCACCTGGAATCGATCGGCGTGGACGAGGAAATCCGCACCGCGATCCTCGGGCACGCCGCGTATTCGGGGGTGCCGCGCGTGTCGGCGATGGCCCGGACGCTGTTCGCGGTCGATGAGTTATCCGGCTTCATCGTGGCGTGCGCGAAGGTCCGCCCCGACGGGATCGCGTCGCTCGCGCCAAAGAGCGTAAAGAAGAAGCTGAAGGACAAGGCCTTCGCCGCGGCGGTCAGCCGGGAGGACATCCGCGTCGGGATGCGAGAGCTCGGCGAGATCGTGGGAGACGGGTTCGATGACACCTCGCACATCCAGACGTGCATCGATGCGATCCGGGGCGAGCGTGAGCGGCTCGGGCTCTGAGCTCAGAGGAACAGGCCCGCGATCGATGCGGTCATCCAACTCGCGAACGCGCCGCCGAGCATGGCCTTCAGGCCCAGGGTGACGAACTGGGAGCGTTTCCCCGGCGCGATGACGCTGAGCCCGCCGATCTGGATCGCGATCGAGGCGATGTTCGCGAAGCCGCACAGGGCGTAGGCCGCGATCGCGATGGAACGCGGCGACATCGTTTCGGCGTCCGCCTCGGCTGGGTTCGCTATCTCGGCGAGGTGCTGGTAGGCGATGAACTCGGTGACGACGATCTTCTCGCCGAGCAGGGTTCCGAAGAGGGAGCAGTCCGCCCATTCGACGCCCATCGCCCACGCGAGGGGCATGAAAACGGTGCCGAAGATGGACTGCAGGGAGAGATTCTGCCACCCGGAGCCGTCGTCGAGGTTGGGGTCGAGCTGTGCGCCGATCCAACCGAGCGGCTGGTTGATGAGGGCGACGAGTGCAACGAATGCGATGATCATCGCGACGATGTTCAACGCGAGCTTCATGCCGTCCGACGCGCCCGCGGCGGCGGCGTCCAGGGCGTTCACGTGCGGGGACTCGCTCACGGCTTGCTTGAGCCCCTCGTCGATGGGCTCTTCGGTCTCGGGGACCATGACTTTGGCCATCACGAACGCCGCGGGCGCGGACATGACGGACGCGGTGAGCAGATGCCGGATGAAAAGCTCGCGGGCGGCTTCGTCCTCGCCGCCCAGCATGCCGACGTAGGCGGCGAGGACCGAGCCGGCGATCGTCGCGAAGCCCCCCACCATCAGCGTCATGATCTGCGAGCGCGTCATCCGCTCGATGTAGGGCTTGACGCAGAGCGGCGCTTCGGTCTGGCCGACAAAGACGTTCGCCGCCATCGCGAGGGCCTCGGTGCCCGTGACACCGAGCGCCGCGCGGAGCATCCACGCGAGGGCAGCGATCACACGCTGCATGACGCCGAGATGGAAGAGGATTGCCATCAGCGACGCGAAGAAGATGACCACGGACATCGCGTGGATTGCGAAGATGAAGCCTTGCGAGAACCCCGCGAGCGGCTCGCCCCAGACGAATTCGATGCCCTCATCGGTCGAGCTAATGACCTGATTGATGATGCCGGCGAGCCAGTTGAAGACGCTCACCGCCGGGTCGAACTTGAGCAGCACGAGCCCGATGAGTGCCTGCAGCCCGATGCCACCCGCCACGACACGCCAGGGGAACCGGCGGCGGCTCTCGCTCAGCGCCCACGCGAGCGCGAGCAGCACGGCGATCCCCAGCAGTCCGGTCGGATGGAGCACGGTCGTCCCTCGGTGGGTTGACCCGCCAGCCTACCCGGGCTCGCGCTGCGGCGGGCACGCTATCGTCGTGCGTGCCGAATGGTGGGTCATCGCCGAGGGTGCATGAGACGACGCCGGACGAGGCGCCGGGGGTCGTGCTGCGCCTAATTCGAGAGCGTGAGGCTCGGCCGGCGGTCGTTGGCATCACGGGGCGGGTCGGGTCGGGGAAGTCCACGCTGGCGCGCGCGATCCGCGATCTCGCCGGCGGCGGGCTCGTGCTCACCACGGACGACTACCTGCCCGACTACGACGCCGTGGCGTTCGAGCACCGCGACGACCCGGCGCACGCGGCCCTTGACGAGCTCGCGTCGCACCTCGAACAGCTCCGCACGACGGGCGCGGCTCGGATCCCGACCTGGTCATTCCATACACACCGCCGCGAGGGCACCCGGCCCGTCTCGGCGGAGGGGCTCGTGATCTGCGAGGGGATTCATGCGCTGCACGGAGCCGTCGCGTCGGTGTATGACCTTCGGGTCTTCGTGCAGGCGGACGCCGCGACCCGGTGGGCCCGGTGGGAAGCGATCGAGCTCGCGGGCGAGCGGGGCTGGGGCGTCGAGAAGGCCCGCGAGCACTTCGACCGGGTCGCCGAGCCGACGTACGAGCGGCACGAGCCCGCCTACCGGGCGGCTGCGGACGTGATCGTCATCCACGCGTGATCGACCCATCGTGAGGCCCGGGCGGGACTTGTGCCCGCGCCCTTGTCCGCGTACCTTGCCCGGCACGACGCCCCGATCTCCCCCGAGGACCTCCGATGAGCGAGCACCGCACGACGCCGGACCAGACCCTGAAGACCATGCCGAGCGGCGTGCCGTTCATCATCGGGAACGAGCTCGCCGAGCGGTTCAGCTTCTACGGGATGAAGGGGATCCTGACGGTCTTCATGACGACCCACATGCTCGATGCGGCGGGCGAGCCGGATGTCATGAACCCGGAGCAGGCGAAGACCTGGTACCACGCGTTCACGGCTGCGGCGTACTTCTTTCCGATGATCGGGGCGATCGTCGCGGACGTGTTCCTCGGTAAGTACCGGACGATCCTGTGGATTAGCCTGATGTACTGCGTCGGGCACGGGTGCCTGGCGATGATGGACGTCGCTCACCTGATGAATATGGGGATGCGCCCCTGGCTGATGCTTGGGATGTTGTTCATCGCGGTCGGCGCAGGGGCGATCAAGCCGTGCGTGAGTGCGCACGTCGGCGATCAGTTTGGCGCGGGCAACAAGCATCTGCTGACGCAGGTCTTCAACTGGTTCTATTTCTCGATTAACGTCGGCGCGGCGGCGTCGATCTATGCCACGCCCTGGTTGCTCGAGAATGTCGGGCCATGGCTCGCATTCGGTTTGCCCGGCGTGCTCATGGCGATCGCGACGTTCGTGTTCTGGCTCGGGCGGAACCGGTTCATCCACGTCCCGCCCGGTGGTATGGGGTTCCTCAAGGAGTGCTTCAGCGGCGACGGGCTGCGGGCGCTGCTGAACCTCGCGCCGCTGTTCCTGATCTTCGTTCCGGTCTTCTGGGCGATCTTCGACCAGACCGGGTCTGCGTGGGTGCTGCAGGCGGAGGCCATGGACCGCAAGTTCCTCGGCATCGACTGGCTGCCATCGCAGGTGCAGGCGGTTAACCCGGTGATGATCCTGCTGGGCATCCCGTTCTTCACGTACGTGGTGTACCCGCTGATGGCCAAGTTCTTCGAGCCGACACCGCTGCGGAAGATTGGCATCGGGTTCGTCCTGACGGCGTTGAGCTTCGCACTCTCGGCGTGGATCGAGACGCGGATCCAGTCGGGCGAGACGCCGAGCATCGGGTGGCAGTTCCTGGCGTACCTCATCCTCACGTCTGGCGAGATCATGGTCTCGATCGTGTGTCTTGAGTTCGCGTACACGCAGTCGCCGCGGAAGATGAAGAGCTTCGTGATGGGTGTGTATTTCCTCGGCGTCTCGCTCGGGAATTTCTACGTGTCGGGCGTCAACGCGTTCATGGACGCGACCCGGGCTGAGGACGGCACGACCCCGCTTGACGGTGCGAACTACTACTGGTTCTTCGCCGGGCTGATGATGGCGACGTTCCTGGTGTACGTCGTGTTCTCGTTCTTCTACAAGGGTCGGACGTACATCCAGGGCGAGGAGAACGAGGCGATCGCGGAGGCTCAGGCGGAAGCGGAAGGACCTGACGCGCGTTGAACGGTCAGCGCCCGCGTGGGCGGGCGCCCTTGACGCCGGAGAACAGGAAGTACTCCATCAGTTCGTGCCCGGCGTCGATGTGGACGTCGCTCGCCTTGCCGTCGCGTTCTGTGAGGCAATGCTCCACGACCGAGCGCACCCACGCGCCCGCCATCGCGAACGGCACCGGCGTCGCGTCGTGCTTGCGTGTCGAGCACAGCGTGTAGTGATCGGGCATGACCAGCACCCGCCACCCCACGGCGGCGTGGTCGGACTCGGGGTCGCCGTACGCGCCCAGGTGCGCGACGAGCGGGCCCATGATCTCCTGGTCGATCGCTTCGAGTGAGGCGACCTTCGTCTGCCAGTCCGCCTGGTGGCTCGCTTCGTCGGGCGCTTCGACGTGGCAGCAGACCACGTCGTAGTCCGCGAGGGCGGCGATCGTCGCATGCCCCTGGGCGGCGTAGTCCGTGTCGTGGTAGCTCGTGAGCCCGGGGCAGTCGATGAGATCCCACCCGATGAGCCGGGCGATGCCACGCAGGAGGTCCACGCTTGTGAGCATCGCGCCGCGGAGGCCGTACCGGGACTCGAAACTCGGGAGGCTCGGGCGGGTGCCCTGGCCCCAGATCCACGCGAGGTTCGCGGGGCGCTCGCCGCGGGCGGTGCGGGCTTGGTTGATCGGGTGCGATTCGAGCACGTCGGCGGACAGCTCGATGAGGCGTGCAAGCGACGCGGCATCGGGCGATCCCGTGGGCAGGTGCTCGCCCCACCGCTCGCGCGGGATCTCGTGCGGCGGGGTTGTGATCGCGTCCGCGTATCCACGCCCGGACGCGTCGAGCATGATGTTGCGATAGCTCACGCCGGCGTGGAGGGAGACGCCGTCCATCAGGTCGGGGGCTTGGGCGCGCCAGTGCGATTCGAGTGCGGCGAGCAGTTCGCGCCCTTCGTTGTCGGAGACTGCGCCACCCGCGTGGTCGAGCATGAGCCCGGCGTTGTCGCCATGCGTGCCCACGGTGACGAGGTTCACGCGGAAGATCCAGGTGCCAAGGTCGGGCTCGAGCCCGAGGGCGGCGGCTTCGAGGGGGGCGCGCCCGGTGTGGTACTTCACCGGGTCGTACCCGAGCAGCGCCATGGTGCAGACGTCCGACCCCGCTCCGAACCCATCGGGGGTCGTCGCGCAGGTTCCGACACGGCCTGCTCGCGCGAGGGCATCGAGGTGCGGGGTGTGCGCCGCTTCGAAGGGGGTTTTGCCGCCGAGCTCGTTGAGGGGGAGGTCCGCCCCACCGTCCGGGATGACGATGACGTACTTCACGCCCGAACGATACGCGTGGCTAACCGAACGGCAGGAAGGGCAGGCCTTGCGTGGGGATGCCGGCCCCAGAGGCGCCACCGATGAGCTCTCCTCCGAGCTGGATCACGCCGCCCGAGAGCAGGAACCCGGCCATGAAGATGTACTCGGCGCCGAGGAAGAAAACGAGCAGGAAGATCCCGAGCGCCACCCACTGCCCGTTCTCCGATGAGAGCATGCGTCCGTAGCTGGGGATGACATCCGCGGCGATGCGTCCGCCGTCGAGCGGCGGCACCGGCAGCAGGTTGAAGATCATCAGCACGATGTTCAGCATCGCGCCGAGCGACAGGAAGATGTGCAAATTTGTGCGGAGCGGCTCGGGGACGTTGCCCGCGAGCCCGAGCCACAGTACGCCGAGGATGATCGCGATGAGCGCGAGCACCAGGTTCATCGCGGGCCCGGCGGCGAGCACCAGCACGTTGCCCCACCGTCCTCGGATGCGGCTCGGGTCCACCGGCATCGCGCCCCATGCGATGCCGATCACGAGGAACACGATCAGGCTCATTGGCCCCATGTGTACGACCGGGTTCCATGTCATGTGCCCGGTCACGCGCGGCGTAGGGTCACCGAGCCGCAGGGCGGCCCACCCGTGCGCGAGCTCGTGCAACGTGATCGAACCGATCACCCACACGCACCACGAGATCACGATGATTTGCCCGTTCGGGCTGTTCCACCAGTCGGCGATCCACCACCCCTGCATCGCGGGCGGTCCTCCGCGTGGGGGGGATTGATCAGGCCGCGGCGGGCGTGGCCTTCGCCGCTGCCTTCGCCTGCTCGACGAGCTGGTCGAACAGCTTCGGGTCCTCGATCGCGATCTGCGAGAGCATCTTGCGGTTGAGGTTCACGCCGGCGAGCTTGAGCCCGTTGATGAACAGGGAGTACCGGGTGCCCCGCATGCGGCACGCCGCGGTGATGCGGGTGATCCACAGGGCGCGGTAGTTCCGCTTGCGCTGGCGCCGGTCGCGGAACGCGTACGCGCCCGCGCGGTAGAGCATGTCCTTGGCCTTGTACGGGCTCTTGCGGTTGGCACCGAAGTAGCCGCGGGCCTGACGCATCAGACGCTTGCGAGCACGGTTCCGGGCGGCACCCTTGCGAACGCGGGGCATGGCAACTCTCCAGGGGTTTGTCCGACGGAGCGGGCTCGGGGCCCGGCTTGATGGTCCCGGCGGACGGGGTTGGATGGACCCGAGTCAGTCGGCTGACTCAGTGATCGGGACGGTTAGTCGTTGGCGGCGGCGGCCTTCTTCTCGGCCTTCATCGCGGCGCGCTGCTCGGGCGAGGGCGACCGCTTCATCGCCGACAGCGGCTGGTTGCGGCCGCGCAGACGACGGAAGAGCATCTTCTCGAACCGCTTCGCCTCGGAGGCCGTGACGAACGGGTCCTTGCGGAGCTGGCGCAGGCGCTTGCCCGACTTGTGGCTGGACAAGTGCTTGTGGAAGGCCGAGCGGTGGCTCACCTTGCCGGTCTTCGTGATCCGCACCCGCTTGAGCAGGCCTTTGTGTGTCTTGCCCTTGGGCATGGCGATCGCTCCGTTGATCTGACAAGCCGCGGCATCGGACCCGCGGCGGGACCGCAACGGTAGGCTCGCTGACGCTCCAGAGCAATCAACAGGCCCCCGAACCCGCCCCAAGCAGCCTTCAGGCCATGTCGGCTCAGGGTCCCAGGAAGACGTCGCCCGGGCCCACGGGACGCTCGGACCCGCGGATTGTGAGCCCTTCGCGGGTCTCGATGTCCTTGAGGATCAGTTCGATGACGCGGGGGAGCCAGATGTTGTCGCCGTCCACGACGGGCGAGTTCAGGTACTCGGCGGTGCCATCGGTGCGGAGGACGTGGTGGCGGGCGTCGCCGTGGTTGGGCGAGCCGGCGTAGGGGTCGATGGGCTTGCCCTCGACGGCACGACGGACGACCGGCGAGCGGTCCGCCAGGACGATGGCGGGCTTGCCAGAGTCTGTCCGCTCACGCCACGCGGGACGCCACCCGGCGACGATCTGGTAGCTGTATGAGACCTCGGGGAGGTTGTGCCAGTCCCGCTGATCGGGGGTGGCGGGGTCGGTCGCGGCGGTGGGATTCCCGTTGCAGGCGAGCCCCTCCATGGGGACGTGCCCCGTGCGGACGAGCGTGAAGAGGTTCGCGGAGTTGGAGCGTTCGGGGGTGGTGCCGACGTCGAGCCAGGTCCCGCCGAACGACGCGGTCGCCATCGGGAGGGACTCATGGTTTGCGGTTGCGTAGAGCCCCATCGCCGCGCCCGCGGCCTGCATATTCGAGGCGCACGCGATGCGGGACTGCTGCGAGCGCACAGCGCTCGCGGCGGGCCAGACGATCGAGACGCCGATGAGCAACGCCGCGGCGACCGAGACGATGTCCGCCAGGCGGAACCGCGACCACGCGCTCGGGCGCACTTCCAAGCGCTCTTCCTCGGCGTCGATGTGCGACTGGACGTGCGCAAGTGTGCGCTCGATCAGGTCGCTCGAACCCGCGTCTGCGGCTGTCGCCGATGCGGCGAGTTTGTCCAATCGCTGGGCGCGGTCGCGCAACGCCGCGGGAACCTTGCTGCTGTCGTACCCGTGCATGACCCACGCGTCGAGCGCGTCGGCGTCGCGGCGGGTGAGCTCGGGCTCGGCCGACAGCTGGCGGGCGCGCAACACCGTGAGGTCCGCGAGGACGTCGGGCTGCTCGTCGCCGAGCGGGGTGGCGAGCAGCGTGAGGAGGCGTGCGACCGGTGAATCGGTGAGCGCGTCGTCCGGGTTCAACCCGTGCTCGAGCAGCGCGTCCACGGCGCGCTCGTCCTCGGGGTTCAGGCGAAACTGTTGATCTTCGGGAGATCCGTCCACGTCCGAAGCTCCATCCTGGGGTTCGAGTCCCCGGGTTATTCCGATCGCGCGTCGCGGGAGACGCGCTGCCAATGGCGGGCGAACTGGGCGACCGCCGCGTGCAATCGGGACTTCACCGTGCCCAGCGGGATGCCCAGCTCGTCGGCGATCTGGGCGTAGCTGAGTCGCTGGAAGTACGCGAGGAGCAGGATCTCCTTGAGGGTGGGCTGGAGGGCGTCGAGCGCCTCCTGCACCTTCTCGTCCTGCTCGGCTCGGTCCAGCGCCGCGTCTGGCGCGGGGATGTCCACCTCCATCAGGTCCACGAACGAGGCGGGGCGTCCTGAGTCCCCGCCGCCGACGGGGGCGGAGAGCTCCACCATCCGCCGGCGTCCCTTCTTACGAAGGTGGTCCCGCCCCTTGTTCGCGGCAATCGTGAACAACCAGGGACGAAATCGGCGGGTGACGTCAAAAGTGTCCGCCGAGACGTAAACCTGGAGAAAGGTCTCCTGGAAAACGTCCTCGGCGGCGGTCCGATCACCCACCAGGCGGGTCAGGAAGCGGATCAGGTCGTCGTGGTGGCGGGTGACGAGGGTCCGGAAGGCGGACTCATCGCCGCGGCGGAGGTCCTTGACCAACTGCTCATCGGATGGGGAATGGTCTTCGGGCATGGCGGCTCGCTGGGGCCCTCCCCCTACGCCTGGGATGCGGCGATGATCGCTCCAACCGAGCGTTCCATGACAATGCCCGTATCGGGCCCAAAGAGCTCGACGCCCTCGGCCCGGAGGGCGGGGGCGAAGTCGCGCTCGTACCTCTCGAACGACTCGCGCGAAGGGAATCGGTAGCGGACCTCGACGACCACCCCGCCCGCACCCGAATCGGGATCCAGACGGAGGATCTCGGCTTGGTTGGCCCCCCCGGCGAGGACGCCCGCGAGGTGCCCGCCCTCGAGCCAGGCGACGAACCGGTCTGCGAGTGGCTCTGTCGGTATCGTGGCGCGGACTGTGTACGCGAGCAGGTGCATGCCCAGAGCCTATCGGGCCCCGACCGGCGGGTGCTCCACGATCGCGATTGGGCGTGCAATCGACGGGGCGGCGGTTCGTTGGGCGGTATGGATATGACCTCGGGGCAGGATGCAATCAGCCCGGTTTCGGACGGGGACGAGGACCTCGCGCCGGTGCTGGCGGCGGCCGCCGCGGGGGATGAAGGTGCCTGGCGCGATCTTGTGCGCCGGTACGGACGGCGTGTCTTCGCGCTCGCGAAGAGCCGCCTGAGACGAACGGACCTTGCCGAGGAGATCACCCAGTCCGTGTTTGCGACGGTCGCCATCAAGCTCCGCGACGGCGGGTACGACGAGCAGGGGCGGTTCGAGGCCTGGCTGTTCCGCATCGCGATGAACCGCATCCGCGACGAAGCCCGGCGGACCACGCGCCACGCGGCACCGGTGGACCCCGGGGCGTTCGGGCGCGTGCCGGGCGATCCCGAGGGCGACGCGGTGCCGGATCCGAGCGAGCTGGGTCATCTTCGGGCGGCGCTTGACGAGCTGGGCGACGCGGACCGGGAGGTGATCGAGTTGAGGCACCACGCGGAGATGAGCTTCAAGCAGATCGCGGAGCAATTGGGGGAACCGATGGGGACGCTGCTGGCGAGGCATCACCGGGCACTGCGCAAACTGCGTGCGATCCTGGAATCCTCACCCGCGGCTGGAGGTGCGGCATGAACGAACGCGACAAATCACAACTCAGCGAGCATCTCGACGCGCTCGGCGCGGCGGAGCGTGCGGCGGCGGGTGACGATCTCGAAGCCGTACTCGCGGAGGACGCCGGCGCGATGGCGGCGTTGACGGCGAGGCTCGACGCGTTGGCGACCGCCGAGCGGGCGACGGCGTCGGAAGGCCTGGACGATCGTGTGCTGCACGCCGTAGGCGAGGTGTTTGCGCCGATTCCGATCCGGTTTGTGCGTTCGAAGTGGGTGATCGCGGCGGGCTCGATCGCGGCGGCGGTTGCGGTCGTGGGCGGCGTCTGGATGACGCGGTTCGCCGCGCCGACCGAAGCGTACGACGTGGAGTTGGCGACGTTCGAACAGGACGTGGGCATCTTGCTTGAGCTGTATGAGACGGACGTGTGGGACGGCGCACTGGCGGAGGTGGAATCCCAGGCTGAGCGGGTTGAGGACGGGCTCGACACGCCCTGGTCGGCGTACGACGACGTCGCCGACTCGTTCGGGACGGGGGCGTCGTCATGAGGACGCGGTGTGCGCATCGCGGATGGCTCGCGGGCATGGGCATGGTCGCTGCGGTGATCGCGATGGGGATGGCGGCGCAGCCGGACGGACCCGCGGACGCCGAGCCCCCGCCGCCGGACCGGACGGGTCTGCGTGACATCACCCCCGAGCGTGCCCGGCATCGACTTTCGCGGATGCGAGATCGGATCGACGAGGCGATCGCGGCGCTCGACGAGGGGCAGCCGACGCACGAGGTGCTGCGCGGCGTGTTGCAAGATCACGAACGCATGTCGCGGATGGGCGAACCACGGCGAGTGACGGCACGGGAGCCCTCGGGTGAACTCGAGCCGCTGAGCGAGGAGGACGCGGCCGCGTTGGTCAAGGAGCACCTGCCCGATCTGCATGCGCGTCTCACGGGCTCGGATGCCGCGCTGCCCGGGCTGCGTTCGGTGGCGATGCAGCGCATCGCGAACCGTGTGCGGGGCGTTCTCGGGGAGACCGAGGAAGACCCGGAACTCCGAGTGCTCAAGCTCGCTGAGTTGCGCGCGGGGGCGGACGTGTTCGACGCGGTGCGCCGGTACCGCGAGGCGTCTCAGGCCGGCGAGGATGCGCGGGCCACGGCCCGTGATGAGCTCGTCGCGGTCATCGGGGCGCAGTTCGACGCGCGGCAGGCGGTGGCACAGGCCGAGCTTGACCGGCTCGAACAGCGCGTCGAGCGCATGCGTGCGGACATCGTGCGGATGGACGCGCGCCGAGCAGAAGAGATCGACCGGATGCTCGATCGGGTGGAACGCTCGCCCGAGCGGCGTCAGGGCGAACGCCGGCGACGCGGCGGGTCCTGAAACTCAGGAAACGGTTGCGCCCGCGTCGATCTCGGACATCGGCGTCATGAGCACGACGCGGCGGTCGTCGGAGCCCTTGGCGGCGTTCGAACCGGCGAGGAGCATGCCGCGGGATTCCTCGCCTCGGATGGCACGGGGCGCGAGGTTGGCGACGATCACGATCTGCCTGCCCACGAGGTTCTCGGGGTCATAGAACTCACGCACGCCCGCGCAGATCTGTCGGGGCGTGCCCGAGCCGTCGTCGAGCTGGAGCTTGAGCAACCGATCCGCGTTCGGGTGGGGCTCGGCCTGCACGACGGTCGCGACGCGAAGATCGAGACGCGCAAAATCGTCGAACGTGACCTCGGGCTTGAACGGGGACTCGGGGGCGTCGGCGGGCTTGGGATCGGTTACGGGTTCGCTCATGCGCCGAGTCTAGCCCGGGTCGTCGGTCCAGCGGCCGTCGCGCCAGTAGGCACCCGCCGTGCTGACGCCGAGGCGGGTCGCGAGGTTGTCCGGGTCGGGGGCTCGGAGCGGGGCGGCCCCGGCGCCCGTGAGTGCGGCCGACCACGACCCCGCGCCGCCGCCTACGAGCGCGAGTTCGGCTCGGAGCAGGAGGATGAGTTCGGTCGTCGCGAACCGTGGGCCGGGATCGCCAGCGCAGTGCGGGCAGCGGGCATGAACGGTCTCGGTGCCGGTGCGGGTCGCCTCGAACCGTTCGCCGCGGCAGACGGGGCAAGGCCAGCCCTCTGCGAGGTCATCGAAGAACTCCAAGACCGGTTGTGGGCCGCGCACGACCGCGAGTTCGGAAGATGCCGTGAGTGCGGGCAACACGCCAGGTTCGTCGAGGACGAGGGCGGCACGGCGTGGATCGCCGTTGCGCATGCGCGCGAGCGCGAGGGCCGCGGTGTATGAGCGTGAGGGGTCCTCCGCCTCGGTGCTCGGGTCTGAGCTGATCCAGCTCGGCGGCGCGAGGGTGGGATCGAGCGAAACCGCGAGTGCGTGAAGCCAGGCTCGGTCGGCGGCGCTGCGTGCGAGCGCGGGGTCGGTGAGGGCGAGACAGGCGGAAGCGGCGGCCGAGTGGTCCGTCTCCGCCGCGAGGTCGATCGCACGGACGAGCAACTCGACGACGAGCGGATCCTTGCTCAGTCCCGGGTCGCTCAGCATGTCTTCGGCGAGCATGAGGTACGCGCGTGGGGCATTCGGTGTGAGCGCCAAGAGCCGCCGCTGTGGGAGCGTGGGCGGGTCTTGCGTTGGTGCGTCCTGGGCGAGTGCACCGGTGCAGCACGCCGCTGCAAGGACGAACGCGATGCCCCATAGAGATCTCAAGGTGTGCCTCCCTGGTCGAGTTGGATTTGCCAGAGGATCGCGATCGCGCGTTCTGTTGCGATCGCCTGCGTGAGTGGGTCGGGAGCCGCGGCGTCCTGGCGTTCGAGGACTTGCCAGACGTGCCGGACGCGTGGGACCCGATCAGGGTCGGCGAGGATCACACTCACCGCGAGCGTGGCGGCGAGCGTTCTTTGCTCGGCGATGTAGCGATCGACGGCTGAACGTGCAAGCGAGCGTCGGGGCGATCGGTTGGAGACGAGCTCGCCCGCGAGCCCGGGGATCTCGGTCAGGGCGTCGTGGTCTCGGGAGGTGGGCGAGACGAGCTTGCGACGCAACAGCGCGACGGAATGGTGCGCGGCCGGTGCGTCGGTATCGATCGATTCGCCCGTGGCGGCCCAGTTGGTGTACCGATCGATCAGGCTTGCGTCACGGTCGATCGCGGCTTCCGGGGTTCCACCGGCAATCAGCTCGAGGATGCGTTCGAGGAGGGCTCGGCGAGCGTTGGCAAAGAAATCGTCGCGGGACCCGGTCCAAACAACGCGGCGCGTGAGGGTTTCGATCGTGCTCCCGTTCGTCTCGTTGCGCGGGATCGAGTCGAGCATGTCGAGCGTCGCGAGCAGCGCGTGCGGGCTCTCGGCGTGGCGGGTGAGGGCACGGGCCGCGGCTTCACGAACCCCCACACCCGAGCCGCGGAACGCGAGGCGGACGAGAACACCCGCGTCTGCGGGGCCGATGGGGCCCTCGAGCACGCCGATGGACGAGGCGGCGTTGATGAATGCTTGCTCGTCGTTGTCGTCGATCGAGAGCGTCGCGGCACCCCAGTCTCCATCCCCGGTGACCGGGGCGTTGACGTCGAAGGATAATGACTGGGCAACTCGGCGGCTGTCGTCGAGCCGATCCAGACCGAGTTGCAGCTCTTCGGCGACGGGCTCCGTGTCACCCGCGTGCAAGCGAGCGGCCAGGGCGTTCGCGCGGACGAGTTGGGTGAGCCGGCGCATCTGCCGGACATGATCGCCCGACATCTCTGCGTCCGCGACCGCGGCGGCGAGCTCGTCGCGGACCGCGGCCGCGAGTTCGTCGCTGAACCCGTCCTGCCGGGCGATCTGCCACGCGTCGGCGTACACCTTGCCCAACGCGATCCGTTCGGGGCGCGTGGCGTCTGGGTCAAGGGTCATGCCGGGCAGGATGTCCGGCGCTGCCGAGGATCGGGCGATGGCGTCGAGGAGGGGCGCGAGGCGGTCGGTGCGGACGTCTGCGGCGTCGAACTTCGTCAGCAACCAGCGGCGTGAGGCTGATCCGGAACGCCACGAGACGACGCCGACGAGATGCT
>JAUHXM010000043.1 GCA_030426605.1 Phycisphaerae bacterium
AAATAACTCCGTACGTCCGCTCGAAGATGTAGGTGTCGGCGACACCCGACCCGCCATAAAACCCGGCTTCAACCGGCGTGGCCGAGTTCGATGACCGGCCATTCGCGGAGATGAAGATGCCGGACGGATTGTTCTGGAACGACGTGAGCTCGCTCGGCCCATGATAGAACGAGACGGTCTGGGTGATCGTCGTGCCGTCCCACTCGTCGTCGTCGAACCCGAGGTTGAACGTCAGGCCCGTCCAGACCACGTCCGGTGTGAGCACGGAGTCGATCGCGTCCTGAGTCACGAAGGCGTTGCCCGAGGTCTCGAAGACCACCCGAGCGGTCCGCACCGACCCGACCGTCTCGGCCTCGAACGTCACCGTCACCGGGGAGGCGAAGTCGGAATTCTCGGGGTTCAGGACGACGCTCGTGCCCAACGCCACAGGCGTGCCGCCGAAGCCGCCGCCAGGGAAGAGCCCGAGCGAACTCACGGGGAAGCCCGCGCTGGGCGCCGTGGTGAGCGCGACATTCGCCTGTTGCAGCACCGGCGCACCTTGGGCCGACGCACCGACCATCGCGAGCGCACCACCGAACACCAGCACAGATCCTTGCTTGCGATTCACAGTTGATCCCCTCTTCAAAGTATTCAAACCGACTATGAAAACGGCGTCCGGTGATGCCCCGGACGCCGGATCAGAATCACGTTCGTGCGACACCCGTCATTACGCCGAAGCCGCGGCCTTCTCGGCCTTCGCCTTCGCGTCGTCCAGCGTGTTCACGTACATGAACGCCGACTCGGGCAGATCGTCGCCCTCACCGTTCACCAGACGCTCGAACGAGTCGATCGTGTCCTCGAGCGACGTGTACACACCCGGGAAGCCTGTGAAGACCTCGGCGGTGTAGAACGGCTGCGACAGGAAGCGCTCGATGCGCCGCGCCCGGGCCACGACCTGCTTGTCCTCTTCGGACAGCTCGTCCACACCCAGAATCGCGATGATGTCCTGCAGGTCCTTGTACCGCTGCAGGATCTGCTGCACCCGCCGCGACACGTCGTAGTGACGCTGCCCGATGATGCCCGGGTCCACGATGCGGCTCGTCGAGCTGAGCGGGTCCACCGCGGGGTAGATGCCCTTCTCCGCGATCGAACGCTCGAGCACCACGAACGCGTCGAGGTGGGCGAACGCCGTCGCCGGCGCGGGGTCGGTCAGGTCGTCGGCCGGCACGTAAATCGCCTGCACCGACGTAATCGCGCCCTTCGCCGTCGAGGTGATCCGCTCCTGCAACTCGCCCATCTCCGTCGAGAGCGTGGGCTGGTACCCCACCGCCGACGGCATGCGGCCGAGCAGCGCGGACACTTCCGAACCCGCCTGGGTGAACCGGAAGATGTTGTCCACGAACATCATCGTTTCCTTGCCCGACTCGTCGCGGAAGTTCTCCGCCATCGTCAGGCCGGACAACGCGACACGCAGACGCGATCCGGGCGGCTCGTTCATCTGCCCGAACACCATCGCCACCTTGTCGAGCACGTGGGCCTTGTTGCCCTGGTCGTCGGTGAACTCCGCCTCGGCCATCTCGCCCCAGAGGTCGTTGCCCTCGCGGGTGCGCTCGCCGACGCCGCAGAACACGGAGTACCCGCCGAACTCACGCGCGACGCGGGCGATCATCTCCTGGATGATGACGGTCTTGCCGACGCCCGCACCGCCGAACAGCCCGATCTTGCCACCACGCACGAACGGGCAGAGCAGATCGATGACCTTGATGCCCGTCACGAGAATCTCGGTCTTCGGGTTCAGCTGGCTGAACTCCGGCGGCTCGCGGTGGATCGGCATCCGCTTGTCGGTGTGGGGCGCGGGCTTGTTGTCGATCGGCTCGCCGAGCAGGTTGAACACCCGCCCCAGCACGCCCTCGCCCACGGGCACGGTCACGGGCCCGCCCGAATCGACGCACGCCATGCCGCGGGTCAGGCCGTCGGTCGAGCCGAGCGCCACGGCGCGGACCTGCCCGCCGCCGAGGTGCTGCTGGATCTCACCGACGAGCTTCATGGGCTTGCCGTCCATGCTCCACTCGACCTGCACAGCGTTGTAGATGTCGGGGAGGGCCGACTCGGGGAACTGGGCGTCGAACGTCGAGCCGATGACCTGGGTGATGGTGCCTTGCGCCATGGTCGGAGGGTCCTCTCTCGGGGGGTCCGCGGGGATCGATCCGCCGCTGTGGGCGGGGCCATGACGATAGGTCCGCAATCGGGCCCGGGGCGAGCGGACCACGCCCCCGAATTCCGGTCTGGCAGGAGGCGGAAGGGGCCTCACCCGTCGTCGTCGGCGGGCGGTTCCGGCGGGCGGACGTAGTCCTTGTAGCTGTACACGTACGAGCTCTCCGGCGAGGTCGCTGTGTTGCGGGCCGACCCGTCCGCCATCAGCATGTTCGTCCGCCCCTCGCCGTGCCAGAGCCCGACGTACGTCCAGTCACGCATGAGATCGGTCACCTTCGGCGTCCGCAGCGTCGCCAACGGGTTCGGCCCGCGATCAGACACAATGACAAGATTCGACAGCGGCACCCGCTGATCTTCCGGCCCGGCCCCCGGGCCGCCGACCTCGATCGGTTCGTCGTTGTGATCGACGTGGCCGCTGCGAATCCGGCCATAGATGCCCTGGTTCGCAAAGTAGCTCGTCCCCACTTGCGTCCAGACGCGCTGGTCGTCCGGGTCGTCGATGTTCGCCGCGAGGTCCGGCCAAGGCATCCGGTCCGGCTTGTTGAGAATCCGAATCCCGTCGTCAGAAGGGCACAAGAACCCCTCGCCGTTCGCGGGCTCGATCACCTTCGCGCCCATGTACGAGTTCACGGGGCGCTTCCCCGGGAGTGGCAACGCGCCCACATCGCGCAGGATCGGCTCACCCTCGTCATCCACCCCGAACCAGTGCACGCCGCCCCACCCCCACGGCACATTGGTCCAGTAGTACTTGTACGGGTGGTCGTACGCGATCGCGCCCAGCGGCACCTCGTCGGGGCGCTCGCCCCACGGGTACTGATCGAAGTCCGCGACGTACGCCCCCCACGCGACGCCGATCTGCCGGTGATTACTCAGGCACACCACCGCGCGCGCCGAATCACGTGCCTTGCCCAGCGCCGGGATCAGGATCCCGATCAGCACCGCGATGATCGCGATCACCACAAGCAACTCGATCAGCGTGAACGCACGCTCAGCCCGGTCGATGCTCTCCCGCGGGGTCATGCTGCTCATCATCGTCGATCCCGCCCGCCGCGTCCAGATCCGAGTCCGCAGCATCATCGGGCCCGGAACCGGGCCCGCCCTCCCCCTCCGACCCCTTCGCAGCGGGCGTGTACCGGATTCGGTGGTTCGGCACGTCCACCTCCACCACGCCCCCCGCGATCGCCCCCAGCCCGACGTTCGCCGGGTAAATGCCATCCGTAAAGAGCGCCCGGGTCTGCCCGAGCTCGACGCCCGCGAGGGTCATGGGCTGGGTCAGCTCCGCAGCGAGCACAGGGCTGGTCCCGTCCACCGTCCCGATGAACCCCGCCTCCACGGGCTCGCCCTCGATCGGCGCCCGCCCCTGGAACCTGGAATTCAGCAGCACCCCCCCGCCGTTGCCCGTGTCGATCAGCGCGTTGACCTTGACCCGCCCCGCGACCAGCGGCATCGTCGGCCCGTCCCGGTCCCCGCGCATGAACACCACGCCCTCCGTCCCCGGGCGCGGCAGCGCCGCGTCGCGCACCCGCACCTCCCGCGCGCCCAGATCGAGCGTCACCGTCCAGTCCGCGAAGAGGTGCCACGCGAGCACGCCGTCGATCCGGCGCTCCGCCGGCGTGCGATCGTGACTCAGCACCCGCACCGCGCCGTACACCCCTTCCCACCGGACGCCCCCGACCTCGAGCACGTCGAGCTCGATCGTGTCCAGCACCGGCCCGGACCCCGGCCGCCGCGCGCCGGTTGCCGTCCGCCCCGCCGCGTCGAGCCCGAGGGTCGTCGCGAGCCTCGCGTCCAGGCGCACGCCGCCCGTTGTGCCGGTATCGAGCCGAAACCGGTACGGCCCGAGCCCGTTCACCCACACGTTCTCGATCACGATCGAGTGGGCGCTGCCCGCCATCGGCCAGACGTCGCCGCCCTCGGGGAGCTCCGCCCGCTCGAACGACCGCCTCGGCGCGCCCATCGCCAGCGATGCGCCCGCCGCGAGCAACAGCACGACCCACACGATCTGGTGTTTCGCCATGCATCCCTCTTGGCACGCCGCCCGTGCCCGGTTCCGCTCCTGACACGCGAGTCGGGTGCCATGGGCAAGTCCTCTTACCCGTGGTTCCGGGTTCCGGTCGATCACCGGCACGGGCAAGCTTCGCTTGCCCATGGCACCCGAGGGTCGGCACCATGGCAGACGCTGCCCTTGCACGGCTCAACCACTCCGCCCCATCGGCTACCATCGACCTCACAGGGAGCCCACGCATGAAGATCCACGAGTACCAGGCCCGCGAACTCCTCTCCTCGGCCGGCATCCCCGTCCCCGCGGGCGCGGTCATCCACAACGCCGACCAGGCCAAGGACGCCTTCGACCTCGTTACCAAAGCCGCCGGCACCGACCTCGCCGTCGTCAAGGCCCAGGTCTTCGCCGGCGGGCGCGGCAAAGCAGGCTTCGTCAAGCTCGTCCGCACCGCCGACGAAGCCCGCGAGGCCGCCGCCTTTATGTTCTCCAACCGCATGGTCTCCAACCAGACCGGGCCCGAGGGACTCGAGGTCTCCAAGCTCCTCGTCGCCGCGGGCGTGGACATCGCCGACCGCCCCGAGCCCCGCGTCCCGGGCGGCGTGACCAAAGAGGAGTACTACCTCGCCATCACGACCGACCGGAACACGCGCCGCAACGTGCTCATCGCGTCGGCCGAGGGCGGCATGGACATCGAAGCCGTCGCCGAGCAGAACCCCGATGCCCTCATCAAGTGCGCCATCGACCCCCAGATGGGCCTCCAGTCGTTCCAGGCCAACGAGATCGCCTTCCGACTCGGCATGAAGGGCAAGCAGGTCCGCCAGGCCGCGAACATCATGCTCAACCTGGCGACCCTCTACGACGTCCAGGATTGCACGCTCGCCGAGATCAACCCGCTGATCATCACCGGCCCGACCGACGACTTCCCCGACGGGCGCGTCATGGCGATCGACGCCAAGTTCCAGTTCGACGACAACGCCCTCTTCCGCCACAAGAACCAGCAGGAGATGCACGACCCGAGCGAGGACAACCCGCTCGAGGTCCGCGCCGCCGAGCACGACCTCAACTACATCGCCCTCGACGGCAACATCGGCTGCCTCGTCAACGGCGCCGGGCTCGCCATGGCGACCATGGACATCATCAAGCACGCCGGCGGCGAGCCCGCCAACTTCCTCGACGTCGGCGGCAGCGCCTCCGAGCAGGCCGTCACCGAGGCCTTCCGCATCATCCTGAGCGACGACGCTGTGAAAGGCATCCTCGTCAACATCTTCGGCGGCATCATGGACTGCGCCGTCATCGCCCGAGGCGTCGTGAACGCCGCCCGCGAGGTCGGCTTCACCGTCCCCCTCGTCGTCCGCCTCGAAGGCACGAACGTCGAGGCGGGGCGGAAGATCCTCGCCGAGGCCGCCGCGGACCTCCCGACCCTCCAGCCCGCCACCGACCTCGCCGACGCGGCGGAGAAGGTGGTGTCAGCGGTGAAGCAGCCGGTTGCCTGACGCAATACTCACCCAGTTCCCGGATTCACCCACTAAGCGATGTTTGCTTTGTGGCGAGAAGACGCAACTATCTTTTGAGCACATTCCGCCGCGTGCTTGCTACAACGCGAGTGCCCAACAGTTCCATTCCTTCGAGGCGATGATGAAGCGCCTCAAGACTGGGCAGAAATTCCGTCGCGGCCTGGGGCGTTCATCTTTGTGTCGAGGATGCAACAGCCGGCTGGGCTCAACATACGTTGATCCGTACTTCATCGAGTGGACAAAATTGGGGATGGAGTTGATCGAGAAGGGCGCCGGGCATCGGCCGTTCTCGCATCCTTTCACGATCAACCCGGGAGCGATCATCCGACAGGTCGCCGCGATGGGTGTCGCACTCGGCCACGAGTGGATGCTGGATGTTGATTGGTTCAACTACTTGCGTGCGGCTGTAACCACTGGGTCAGTAGCGATCCCACCGGGTCCGTTTCGGTTCTTTGTCTACCTAGTCTCAGATGGATCCCCACGACTCTGCAACATGGCGATTCCGGTCCAAACTGCAGGGGTAACCGCTCCCTTTGCTCATCGCGAGGTCGCGCTACCGCCGTTCGGATATGTGATCATGCACAATGATGAGAACACTACGACACTGGGTGAACGCATCGGCTTCTGCGATATCACTCGGTTTCTGCAGTACACAAAGCGGGAAAGGCACACGTTTTTCTTGACGCTCCGTCGCTTGATTCCATTGGGGGCATCTCCCCTGGACTACGCGGGCGTTACAGCAACCCAGGGCATGGCCTAGCCGCCGAGTGCCGTGGAGACGCCGTCTTCGGCTTCTTCACGATCGGATTCACCTTGACTCTGGGTGCCACGACTCGCCGTCCTCGGCGCAGTCGTGATCTCAATTGCCTCACTGCGCCGCTTGCGCGTCGAGTGAGGGCACCCGCTCGCAGCAACGGCTTCGCCGTCTCCACGGCGCCCGCTCATCGAATAGGGTCGCATGGCAGTTCGCCATCACGCCGGCCGGCCCACCATCGGGCTGACGACCACTCCCAATCCGTGTCCCGCTCGACGAGTCCGCGCCGGACCGGGTTCGCGTGGACGTACGCGATTTTCTCGTCGAGTTCCGGGCCGGCGACGAGGTTGCGGTCGTACCCGCCGCCGCGTTGCCAGAAGCGAGGCGAGCCTTGAGGGTCGGTGATCTTCGTGAGCACGGGCTCATCGAGTTCACGCCAGCGGGCGATGATGCGCTTCGCGAAGTCACGCTTCAACCACCACAGCACGCGTGATACGGAATACTCAGGCAGATTTGGCGTCAGCACGAGATGAACATGTTCGGGCATGACGACCCACGCGAACAGCTTGAAGCCAGTGCGATCACGCGTCTGAGATAGCTGTGTGACAAAAGCGTCCTTGATCGCGTTGTTGTCGAACAACGGCAGGCGTTGATAGCAGGAGAAGGTCAGAAACCGGGCGTGGTTTGGGTGTTCAATCCGACGCACAACGATCACCGTCAGCGAGTGTCCATCTGAGAGGGGTGCCACGACTCGCCGTCCTCGGCGCAGTCGTGACCCGGAGCGCCTTACTGCGCCGCTTGCGCGTCGAGTAAGGGCACCCCGCCGATGCCCGTTATCCCCATTTGTAACAACCCCTCCCTCTCCTGACCCCGCGCACTACCCATTTGCTCGTCCCCAACCATCGTGTACCCTGCCCCCCAGGGGGCCACCATGACGAAACCGAACCCGCCCAAGGCACCGATCCCGCCCGACCCGCCGCCCGGCAGCATGAGCCACGGCATGGTCGGCACGGGCACCCTGCTCAGCGGGCTCGCCGCGACGGGGGCGTTGCTGATCGGGGGCTACCAGGTCGGCTTCAAGAACCCCGAAATCAAAGAGAACACCGACGAGAAGATCGCCGCCCAGGCCGACGACATGAGCGCCAGACTCACCGAGCTCGAAGCCCGCATCGAGCAGGCGATGCGCGACGTCGAGTCGGCGAACGCCGTCGCGCGGGCGGCCGAGCGGACGCTCGCCGAGTTCACCAACACCGTGTCTCAGATGAACGCCGCACCGGAGTTCGGCGCCCGGATCCTCCCGAGCGGCGACGCCGGGCTCACGGACGCCCGCGCCGCGGGCATCCGCCTCACCGATGTGCAGATCCGGCGTTCGGGCACGCGGGTGTCCATCTCGGCCAAGGCGATCTCCGACGACGCGACCCAGTCCATCGGGTTCTACGACGGGTGGCGCGGCATCGGGGTGCTCGATACCGGTCTGGAGGTGAAGTCCCTCCAGCACAACGTCGCCGGGCGCGGCTGGACGAACCGTTCGGACGCGGGCACCGCCGAGCTCCGCCCCGGCGTCCCCGTGCTGGTCGAGTGGGAAGCCGAGGTGCCAGAGAGCGCCACGCGGTTCCAATCGCTCGAGATCCCGATCATCAACAACACCACGGGCCAGACCGAGCCCGCGCGGTTCGGGGTGGTCGTCCTGCCGGCGCCGTAGCCACCGTCGCGATCGGGCAGCGCGCGGTTTGTAACAACCGCGCCGCCGCTTGACGTTGGTCGCGACCCGCGTATCTTCATCTCCGGCTGCGCGAGGCACGCCGCATGCCGGACCTCTTGGTAGGCCGGACTCCCGGGCGTGTGCCCGGACAAGCGTGCTCGAATCGCCAGCCTACGGAGGCCCCGCCCAGACGCGGGTGCCACACCGAGCCCCTCGGAGGAGAGTCCGTTGGGGGTGTCGGCCAACACACGAGTCGGAACAGGCGGGGTGACTGCCATGGCAACTTCCGGCAAACCGTCCACCTCCAAGCCCAGCACGCCGGCCAAGCCGAGCAAGCCCAACAAGCCCAAGCGCTCGAACTTCGGTCGCTGAGTCGGTCGCCCGCTGCGCGCCAACGCGTCCGGCGGGCGTTTCCCCCACAACGCGCGTCCCGCGACCGTCGCCCCACGACGCCAAGATCGTGTGTGTTCCCCAAGAGCCCGGCGCGGGCGCGCGTCTCCGGAACATCCCCGCCTATCTCGCCGCAAACCACGGTTTCGGCGCGCCGCTGAAATCACGCGGTCCCGCCCGTAGGGTGCCCCGAGACCCGCGTGTTCTCTGTCGGGCTGCGTTGCCCGGGGGCGGATGCGCCGAACCGCGGGGTTGGCGCGCGCAAGCCAGCGCGCCCGATGCCGCTGCCAACGGAAGGGCAGCCATGCTCACCGTCACCGAAGATGCGAAGGTCTTCCTCAAGAGCCTGATCGACGACAACAACGTCCCCGAGGAAGCCACCATCCGCCTGACCGCGAGCCCGCAGGGCCTCGGGCTCGCCCCGGACGCGCCCAAGCCGGACGACGAGACCTTCGACCACGACGGACGCACCGTCCTCACGATCGCCCAGCCGATCGTCAACCAGCTCGACGGCAAGTCCATCGACGTCAACCAGACCGAGAACGGGCCCGCGCTCGCGATCGGCTGATCCAGAATCCCGAACCCGACCACGGCCACCCGGCGCGACCCCGGGTGGTTCTCGTGTGCGCGGATGCCCGGCCCGGCGGGCGAATCGGACCTCCACGGAGCCCTTGCACAGGGCCCCCCGACGGGCGATACTGGCCCCCAGCGCGCCCGACCGGCACGCCTCCGAGAGAGAAGGGGGAACATCCGATGACGACCACGACCCTGCGCGCCGCGGTGTGCGCTCTGAGCATCGCGGGCGCCGCCCACGCCGAGATCGTTCGGCACGACTGGCACCTCATGCTTGAGTACGACGACGGCGTCTCGGGCCCCGTCCAGTTCACGCTCGACTTGCAGAGCATTCAGACCATCGAGTTCGAGACCCGCGACGGGCAGGGCGGGCTCGCGAACAACCCGCTGTACGAGGAGCTCTCGCCGCTGGGCGAGAACCCGCTCTACACCGGTGCCGCCGACCCCGGCACGGGCGGGTGGATCGAGAGCATCCGCGTCGAGGTCGCCGGGCTCGATCACCTGCACGGGGAGAACATCGTGCACCGCGATCTCGCGACGCGCAACGTGATCATCTCCACCGGCTCTGGAGCATTCACGCTCGACCCCGCCCAGCAGGACGACGCGCTGTTCATGTCCGATGGGGCGGCCTTCCCAACGGCCGACACCGGGCCCCTGCGGTGGATGGCCCCCGAGTCCATCCACACCCGTCAGTACTCGAGGGGGGACCCGCTCGCCACGCTGACCATCCTCGGCGGCAGCTCGTTCGACATGACCATCGTGCCCGCGCCCGCGTCCGGAGTGGCGCTCGCAACGCTGGGTGTGGTCTGCGCCGCACGGCGCCGACGGGCCGCGGTCGGTCACAACCGCGACGACCACTGAGCCGAACCGCGCGGCTCCCGCCCAAGGCGCGCGTCTTCGGCGTCACTCGATGTCGAGTTTCGTCCCCACGATCCGGCTCAGGGGGTAGAGGAGCAGGAAGACCACCGCGTCGAAGACGAACGCACCCGCCGCGATCAGCAGCGTGACCTTCGCGAACGCGTGCTCCTCGCCGAAATCCATCGCGACGGCCCAGTCCGTCAGCGGCTGCTTCCACAGCCACACCAGCGCCGCCGCCAGAGCGTTGAGCAGGAACAACCCGACGGCAACGATCTCGACGAGCCCCTTGAGCACGCTCTCGACGGTGGTCCGTGCCCCGCCGTACACGATCATCGCGGCGAACAGGGCGATGCACCCCGTCCCCAGACGGTGCGAGGGCTTCGGGTCGCCCTCGAACGGCAGCTTGAGCATCAGGTACCCGAACGCGATCAGCCCGATCACCATCGCGATCGCGAACACGGGCGTCCGCTTGCTCTCGGGCATCGCCGGGGCGGGCGTCTTCGGGCGCGGAGCGGGGTCGGGCATCACAGCCTCCTGGGGGGGTGCACGCGCATCATACTTGCGCGCCCACCCCGCACCGTTCCGAGCGTCCCGCGCGGTCCGGATCGCGGGCGAGGGCGATGGTGATACGCAGTATGCTGCACGGGTGCGTTGGCTGCTCCCGCTGATTCTGATGGTGCTCGGCATCCTGATCGCCGCGGGCACGGTGGTCGCGTTCGTCGTCTCGTGGAACCAGGAGATGGCCTCCGGGTTCGGCATCAGCGTGCCGGCGACCGTCGCTCTCGACCTGGGCGAGGACGCCGGCGAGCACGCCGTCTGGCGCGAGCTTGAGGGCACGCACGCGACGGTCAACCGCCCGGTGCTCGATCTGCCCGACGACATCGCGATCACCATTACCGACCGCCGAACGGGCGACACGATCCGCCTGACCGATTTCGGCGGGTGGCGCGTGCGCCAGCAGATCATGCCCGGGTTCGTCCGAAACCGGCGCGGCGTCGTCTATTTCGACCCGCCCGAGCACGGCGAGATCCGCGTCTCGATCGAGGGCACCTTCGACTACACCCAGCCCTACCGCGTGAGCCCGAGCATCCGCCTCTGGGCGAAGGTCGCGAACCCAACGGGCGCCGCCGGGCTCTTGATCGGGGCGTTGCTCATGCTCGCGGGGATCGCCATCGTGATCGCGCGACTCCTGCGCGCCGAATCACGCCTTGAGCACATCGCCTGACCGCGCGCGGATTCTCGGTCGTTCTCCGCGCCGTCACGATCCGCAACCCCTCCGCATCTAGCACGACCGCGCGCCGGATCCGCCCCCCCCGCACACGGGATGAACCCGCGCAGACGCCACGCCGATGGACCCCCCCGCGACGCGTCGCACGGGCGCCGCGATCGCTCCGACACGCCACCCGCAGGGGAGACCGACCCATGTCCACACCGCCCACCGCCCCGATGTTCGATGCCGATGCCGCCGTCCAACCCAAGTGCTCGCGCGTCACCTACATGGCGCTCGCCTTCTTCCTCGGGTGCTTCGGCGTGCACAACTTCGTCGCCGGGCACACCAAGAAGGGCTTCATCCAGCTCGGCCTCGGCGCCGCCGGGTTCGTCCTCTCCGTGGTGCTCATCGGGATCCCGATGATCCTCGCCGCGGGCATCTGGGCGCTCATCGATATGTTCACCATCACCGAGGACGGCAACGGCGTCCCCTTCGACGCCGCCCCCGCCGAGCACGGGTTCTCCGAGACCGTCACCCCCTCGAGCCCGATCGCGTCCAACCCGGGCGGCACCGAGCAGCCCGAGCCGGCGAACGCCGCGGCCTGACCCGCCCCGCACGATCACACCGGAATCCACGGCACGCCGGGCCACGCGCCCGGCGTTGTCGTACCCGGGCGGTTCGAGCGATCCGTTAGCACGAACAAACTTGGTTCGTTCTCGGACGCTGCTCGGCGAACACGCCCCGATTTCAGGCGGTCTCAAGCACTTTCTTGTGGCTTGTGGAGGCGTCGCACAGGACAATATCGCCGGAGGAGTGAGGGCGGGCCCGTCGCGCGCCCTGCGGTTCGTGCGCGCAGCGATCGCGCACCTGAGTTCCACACCCATGCATGCCGGCACGTTCATCACGTCTGTGCGCCCCCTCACCCTGATCGCCGCGCTCATGCTCGCGGGCGCGGCGCACGCGGCGCCCGTCCGCGTCATCATCATGGCCGGGCAGTCCAACATGGTCGGCGAGTTCGGCGAAGACGAGCTCTTCTTCGAGGGCGTCGATTACGCCCTCCCACAGACCGGCATCCTCTACGACTACCGCATCCAGGGCGTCGAACGCCCCGGCGGCTGGGGCCCGCTCGAGCCCCACCTCGATCAGCCCGGCGCCGAGACCTCGACCTACAGCGCCGAGCTCACATTCGGGCACGACCTGCACGCCGATGGATCGCAGGGGCTCATCGCCGTGCTCAAGGTCGCGGTCGGCGGCTCAAACCTCGCCGCGCGCTGGCACCCCGCCATCGGCGGTGACCTCTACGACCTCATGATCGACAAGTACGACCGCGCCTACCTCGAGCTTGTCAACATGGGACACACCCCCGAGCTCGTCGGCTTCGGCTGGATCCAGGGCGACGGCGACCTCTGGGTCACCGACTACGTCCTCCAGTACGAGAACAACCTGCACGACCTCATCGACGCCGTCCGCACCGACCTCAACGCGCCCGACATGCACGTGATGGTCTCGCAGACCTCGATCGACCACAACAAGCCCCAGAACCTCGTGGACATCATGCGCCAGGCGAAGGCAAACTTCGTCGCCAACGACCACAGCGCGAGCCTCATCTTCACCGACGATCTCACCTGGCGCGACAACAACATCCACTGGGACGGCACCAGCCGCCTCATCATCGGGCAGCGCATGGCCGCCGCCTTCCTCGCCGACTCCCTCTGGACCGACGCCCCCTGCCCCGCCGACCTCAACGACGACGGCACCCTCGACGTGGACGACATCGACATCTTCGTCGCCCACTTCCTGACGGGCGATCTCTCCGCCGACTTCTCCGGCGACGGCGCGCTCACCATCGACGACATCGACGCCTTCGTCACGCTCTACATCGCCGGCTGCTCCTGAGCATCAAGAGCACGCGGGTGCAAACGCAAACCCGCGCGATCCGGTACGCTGAGCGGCGATCGGGCCAGCTCCAAGGCCCGCGGAGGCACCGATGGCAACCCCCGAAAGCAAGCTCCTTCTCGTCATCATCGCGATTCTGATCCCCCCGCTCGCCGTCGGGCTCAAGGACGGCGTCGGCATGCAGCTCATTCTCAACATCGTTCTCACGTTGATTTTCTACGTGCCGGGGCTTCTCCACGCGCTCTGGATCATCCTCCGCTGACGAGCCCCTACGGTCCCTCCGGTAGACATCACCGCAACCGGAGGACGACCCATGGCATTCACCCTTGATATTGGCGACGCCGCGCCCGACTTCTCGCTGCCCGGGACGGACGGCGGCACCCACGCCCTCGCCGACTTCGACGACGACGTCCTCGTCGTCTTCTTCACCTGCAACCACTGCCCGTTCGTCACCGGCTCGGACGAGGACACGCGGAAGATCGCCGACGACTCCGCGCCCAAGGGCGTCCGCTTCGTCGCGATCAACTCGAACTCGGCCAACACCCACGCCTCCGACTCGTTCGAGGGCATGGTGCAGCGGATGAACGAGCACGCCTTCCCCTGGACCTACCTGCACGACGCCTCGCAGGACGTCGCCCGGGCGTACGGCGCCCTCCGCACCCCCCACTTCTACGTCTTCGACAAGGCCCGCAAACTCGTCTACACCGGGCGCGCCGTGGACACCCCGCGCGACGCCACGCAGGCGACCACCCACGAACTCCGCGACGCCCTCAACGACGTCCTCGCGGGCAAGCCCGTCCGCACGCCCAAGACGAACCCGATCGGATGCAACGTCAAGTGGGACGGCAAGGACGCCCACTGGATGCCCGCCGAGGCGTGCGACATCGCGTAATGGCATCACCCACGCTGGGCGCAAAGAAATGGCCCGGACGGCAGGGGGGTTGACCGTCTCGGGCCCACGCACAGTGCGTGAAATCGTGTGGCTTGTGCCGGGCGTCCTCTCGAACGCCCCCGGATCTCGCCGGGTGTTCTCTCGCCGGCGTACCGACGCATGACAAACCGCCCCTCGCGGGGCGGTATTCCCGAGCCGAGACCCGGTGTTCGGAATTGTTCTAAAGCCTTCCCTCAGGCCCTCTTGGCGGTGAACAGCCCCGTCCCGGGGTCCCACGCCTTGGTGAACAGCGACGAGCCCGCCGCCGGGTCGCTGAACGTGAACCCGATCTCGTACTCACGCCGACCCTTGCGGGCCCACACCGCCTGAGCGCCGATCCGGACCTTGCCGTCGGCCCCGGCGATCTCGAGCCCGACCGGGCCCTGCGGCGGCTTCACCTTGGTCCGCAGGCGGAGCCCCGTCTTCGACACGTCCAGCACCTGCCCCTTGCCGCACATCGCGTCCGAGCACGCGAACCGCGGCGCGATGCGCCGATCCTTCTCAGTCTGCTCCTGTGCCCGCTTCAGTGCGTCCAGCGCCTTCCAGTTGGTCATCTCATCTCTCCCTGATCTGAGGTTGTGGTTCGTCCGGATGGACACCACAAGCATGCCACGCCGCGCCGGGCCCGCAAGGAATCACCCACGCCGGGGCATCCCGCGGGGCTTCGGCACCCCGCGCGAGCCGCGCCGCCCGCACGACCCGATGCCCGTGCGTCCGAGAATTGCTTCGCGTCGGATCGCCGTTGCCAGCTTGCCGGATCGGCCCCGTGCCACCGACCCGTCGCCGCACCGCCTAGCCCTGCGCGCGCGGGCTGGCCGGGTCCGCGTCCGCCGGCGTGATCCGCCGCCCGCGCTTGCCGATCCGCCCGCGCTTGCGCAGATCACGCGACAACGCCACGAACCCGAGCGCCCCCAGCGTCGTGAGCGTCCAGCAGACCACGAAGACCCAGATCCCCGTGCCGGGCATCCACGCCTCGAGCCCCTGGTAGAGCGCCACCCCGCAGCCCCACGCCACGACGCCGCGCACCCCCGTCAGCGTCACGTGCACGCCCATGTAGCTCGACGCGTTGTGCTCGCCCGCAAAATCCAGGTGCCCGAGGGTCCACCCCAGCGCGCCACCGCCGAACGCGACGCCCCGCAGCGCCGCGAAGACGTACAAGGGCCAGAACGTCCGCGTCCAGCACGCGACGAACAGCACCGCCAACGCCACCACGAACACCCACGAATGGATCGCCCGGAACCGCGCGATGTGCATCCCGTCGAGCAGCTTCGCCCAGAACGGCACCGCCATCGGCATCACCAGCAGCGAGATCGCCGTCGTGACGATCAGCGACCGGAAGTACCCCGCCTCGAACGACTCCCGCATCACGATCGCGAGCAGCGAGAACGACATGATGTTGCCCAGCCCAAGCAGCAGCTGGGCGGTCATGAACTTGTCGTAGTCCTTGTCGCGCAGGAGCACACCACGCATCTGCCACGGGTTGAAGCTGGGCGTCTCCGCGTCGGACGTCTCCCGCTCGAGCCGAATCAACCGCCGGTGCCCGCGCACGCGGATGCCGCGCCACGCGAGCACCCCGACCACAGCGACCACCACGCCCAGCGGGATCGCGAGCCGGAAGAGCGTCCACGCCGGGTCGAGCTCCCACCCGCCGCGCAGGCGATCCGCCAGCCACTCCGACCGCCCCGCCGCGTCGATCCCGAGCCCCAGCGCGAGCGCCAGCAGGGCGATCAGCGTCGGCCCGACCATCGCGAACCGACCCGTGATCCGCGCGCGCACACCCGCCCGGTAGTTGTTCCGCCAGACCGTGGACCGGATCGTCGTGAACCCAGCCCAGCAGAATCGCGCGCACAACGCCGCCGCCGCGATCATGATCAGACCGGCCTCGTTGCGTGGCGCGGGCATCATCAGCAGCGCCGCACCGAGCATGATCAGATGGATCCGCCCGATCGCCCGGATCTTGTGCTTCCCGTGCGCGAGCCGGACCCAGAAGAAGCTCGACAGGTTCGCCAGCGCCGGCACCACCCCGATGAACGCGCTGACCGCGTTCAGCAGCGCGTTGGGCACCTGCCCCTCGAACCCGATCCGGACGAGCACGCTCAGCACGCTGCCCTCGAACAGCACGAGCACGAACGGGAACGCGCCCGCGCCGATCAGCTCCCGCCGGTAGTTGTGCCGCGCCATCGCCGGCACGCGCGACGGGCTGAACGACCCCACCGCGGCCCGCGCCACGCCGCCCAACCCCGGGCCCGTGTCTTGGTTGGTGGGCCCGCCGGGCGCTCGCGTCACATCGGAGTATTGGCGCGCCGGCGGCTACTTCCCCGTGCCGTACCCGCACTCCGAGCACCGCACGTCGTCCGGTCCCGTCGCGTACCCGCACCGCGGGCACTCCTGACGCGGCGTCACCACGACCCACCGGGCAATCGCCCGGCTGCCCGCCGCGAGCGCCAGCCCCAGCGCCCACAACGCGGTCGCCCTCGGGAGCGCGCGCACCCCGTCCTGCGACTCCTTCAGGGACGCCCACGCCACGTCCCACCTCCACATGTACACCGCGGGCAACGCTCGATCGAGAACGACGAAGACGCCAGCCCCCACCATCGCCACCCCGATCGCCCGCGCCACCCACACCACGACCCCACGCACATCCATCACCCGTTCGCTGCGCATGGTGCCCTCCCTGACGCGGGCCGCGCGGCCACCGCCCACGCCGCGCCATCGCACAGCATCGCAGCATCTCGCCCACGCGTCTTGCAGATTCGGGACTTCCGGCCGCTCGGCGTCCTCAGGCGGCTCCGGGCGATTCCCCGCCCGCGCCGTGCCCGCACTCCGGGCACCGCTCGTCTCCGGGCCCGGTCGCGTACCCGCACCGCACGCACCCCGCGCCCGGCGCGACCATCATCCACCGCACCACCCACCGCGACGAGAACGCCAGCGCGAGCCCGCACACCACCATGGGCACGCCGCGCACCACGCCGTGGTCCTCGCCCACGCCCGTCCAGACCTGCCACGCCCCCGAGAGCCCGCCCGACATCGCCGCGAAGACGAGGCGCGCCATCACGAGGTACGCCCCGTACAGCACGAGCGCCGCCGCAACCCCTCGGACCGCCCAGAGCGCCACCGCCCGCGCGAGATGGATACGACCGCCCTGCATCGCCGCCATGCCGCCCCCTTTCAGAGCCCCCCGGGCTCATATGATCGCCCGAGCCCTATACCCGCCGCCTCCCCGATCGGATCCCCACGCTCCATGCCCGACAAACCCATCCACATCCGCAACTTCTCGATCATCGCCCACATCGACCACGGCAAGTCCACCCTCGCCGACCGGCTCCTGCAGGCGACCCACGCCGTCGCCGACCGCGACGCCAAGGAGCAGCTCCTCGACTCGATGGACCTCGAGCGCGAGCGCGGCATCACCATCAAGGCCTCCGCCGTCACCGTTATGCACCAGCACAACGGCGAGAGCTACATGCTCAACTTCATCGACACGCCCGGGCACGTGGACTTCGGCTACGAGGTCTCCCGCGCGCTCAAAGCCTGCGAAGGCGCCCTGCTCATCGTCGATGCCGCCCAGGGCGTCGAGGCCCAGACCGTCGTCAACACCTACCTCGCCGTCGAGCAGGACCTGGAGATCATCCCCGTCCTCAACAAGATCGACCTCCCCGCCGCGCGCCCCGATGTCATCGCCGACGAGGTCGAGCAGGTGCTCGGGCTCGCCGCCGAGGACTGCATCCCCGTGAGCGCCAAGACCGGCCAGGGCATCCCCGAGCTGCTCGACGCGATCTGCGAACGCTTCCCCGCGCCCCGACCGTCCAAGATCAAGGAACTCCGCGCCCTCATCTTCGACGCCGTCTACGACGACTACCGCGGCGTCCTCATCTACGCCCGCGTCTTCGACGGCACCCTCAAGGTCGGCGACAAGATCCGCTTCATGGCCCTCGGACGCACCTTCCAGGTCACCGACCTCATGAAGTACACCCCCAAGCCCACCCGCGTGAAGTCCGCCAGCGCCGGCGAGACCGTCACCGTCGTGGCGTCCATCAAAACCCTCGGCGACGTCCGCGTCGGCGACACCATCACCCACGACCTCCACCCGGCGGACACCGCCCTCTCCGGCTACGAACCCCCACGCCAGATGGTCTTCTGCGACTTCTACCCCGCCACCAGCGAAGGCGGCAAGGGCGCCGACTTCGAGGAGATGCGCGACGCCATCGAACGACTCGCCCTCAACGACTCAAGCTTCACCTTCCAGCCCGTCCACTCCGAGGCCCTCGGCTTCGGGTTCCGCTGCGGCTTCCTCGGCCTCCTCCACATGGACATCGTTCAGGAACGCCTCGAACGCGAGGGCGGCATCGAGATCGTCCAGACCGCGCCAACAGTGTCCTACGAGGTCAAGATCCGCGGCAAGGGCGGCGAGATCGAAGAAGTCGAAGTCCACAACCCCGGCGACCTCCCCGACCCCTCGTCGATCATCGAGATCCGCGAGCCCATCTGCCGCCTCGAGATCATGCTCCCCAAGCACAACATCGGCGACATCATGAAGCTCGTCCTCGACCGCCGCGGCACGTACAAGTCCCAGCAGTACGTCTCCGACACCCGCGAGCTCCTCCACTTCGAGATCCCGCTCGCCGAGCTCATCTACGACTTCTACGACAAGCTCAAGGGCATGACGAGCGGCTACGGCACCATGGACTACGAGGTCACCGGCTTCCGCGCCGACGACCTCAAGAAGGTGGACATCCTCATCACCGGCGAGCCCGTCCCCGCCCTCGCCCTCATCGCCCACAAGGACCGCGCCGAACAACGCGGCCGCCTCCTGCTCAAAAAACTCCAGAAGCAGATCGACCGCCACCAGTTCGAGATCCCCCTCCAGGCCGCCATCGGCGGCAAGATCATCGCCCGCGAAACCATCAAGGCCTTCCGCAAGGATGTCACCGCCAAGTGCTACGGCGGCGACGTCAGCCGCAAACGCAAGCTGCTCGAGAAGCAGAAGAAAGGCAAGGACCGGATGAAAAACATCGGGTCCGTGAACATCCCCCAGAAGGCCTTCATGGCCGTGCTGGAGACGGGGGAGTAGAGCTCAACGACGACGGCGCGCCATGCCCACTCCAACGAGTGAGACCGAGGCAAGAAAGGTGCTCGGCGCTGGCACCACGAGGATCCCGCCGTACATGCTCGGGCCAATCTCCTTCACAAACTCGACATCTCCGACAGGTGACCCCCCCGACCATCCAAGACGGAAGAGCGAGTTGTCCATCACCTCATCACGCGTTGCGAAGTAAATCGCTTGATCGACGGCGCTGTACGCCATGTCAGAAACACCGGGCGTAATTGAGAGCGTACCTAGCAGAACAGGCTGACTTCCATCGAGAGGGATCTCGAAGATCTGTCCGGACTGATTGATGTCATCGCCGATGAGTGTGCCAGCGTCATCGAAGACAAGATTGTCGATCTCGAATGCGCCTTCAACGACGAGATCGAACGTGCCCGCGCCCGGATCCATCCGGTAGATCCGCCCGCCGGGCCCGATCTCTTGCGAGAGATAAACCATGCCGTCGGCGCCGACCGCGAGCCCTTCGATCCCATTCTCGAACTGAAACGTCTCGATCAGCGCACCTGTGACGAAGTCCATCGCATAGATGAGATCGCTCCCGCCCGGTCCACCGGGAACGACATAGAGCACGCCTTCAGGTGAGAGTGACATGTCGTAGTCCGCCCGTCCAGACTCAAGTCCAACGAGGGAAACGCCAGAGTCGATCCCCATATCATGAGCAGACGATGAGAACGACGTGAGTACCGGCGTGCCGCCGGCTTTGTTCAAGGTGAATAACTCGACGGAGGCGTACGCGGGAGCACTGAGGAAGATCGATAGCGCGATGATCACTGGCCGGGTAATTTTGGGCATCTCATTTCCCCTCTTTTCTCTCACCGGATCATACTGAAAATAAGAGCGTGACCAAACATGGGTGCCGTGGAGACGACGAAGTCGTCTCCACGCCGCGACCACGCTCACCGTAGAGAACCCGAAGCCGGCGTCTCCACGCCACCCACCGCCGCGGGAATCGCCCGGCCTAATAGCACTCAGAGCAGTATCCAACTTGCCGGAACGTGCGGTCACCTACTTCGATGTATACGGTTCCGACAGCGAGCCGCCAATCGGGCTGAAGGGGGCTGCAGACTCCTCCATCGTTGAACACAGGTCCTGTCCAGGTACCCACTTGCTGACCAGGTTGCAGCGCGGGCAAATGCCCAAGAACCTCTGGTCCAGCCAAAATAGTCTCACACTTGACCCAGCCCGGTAGTGGTATGTCAATCCCGAGCACGAGCTCTGCCACAACCGCACTGCCGGCATACTCGCAACCGTAAGTAATCGTCGTCTGGTAGTTCCCACCCCCGTTCCCAAGCCAGAAACTCGAGTACCCACCGATACGCCCGAGATCCTGGCACGCCGGAGGCGAGGGGTCCGCATCGAATTCGAGCTGGAGCATCCGAGACTGCCCGACGCCGGGCACGAACGCCGTCTCGTCGTACGCGAACGGGTGCGTGCCGTCCGAGTACCGCTTGGTCGCGCTCACGCTCAGCACGCCCGGGGTCTCGACCTGCTCGGTGATGTAATCGAACGCCGGGTCCCAGCCGAGCTGGTCGCACACGGGAACCAACGCTTCCAGATCATCCCACACCTGCGCGAGCGCCATCATCAGGCCATACCGGATGATGTTCTTCCTGGCCAGCCTCGCCGCCGCCTTCGCGTCCGGGTCCGTCAAGATCTGCTCAAGGTCCTCCAACGCAGACTCCGCGTCCTCGACCACCCACTCGATGATTTCCTCGCTCGTCCCGCCCCTCACAGGTGGCGGGACCATCTCGTCAACCACATTCCTGACCGCCAGGCACGCGACCTCGCGCCACTCTTCCGGCGTGAGCACCTCCGCCCCAACCGGGAACGATGCCTGGTACACACCGCCTCCCACGTGCAAACCGGGCGATTCGTACGTGTTCCCGGGGAGCTCGAGCCGAAACACAAGGTTCTCGGCGTCCCCCTCGGGCGCGCCGCCGCACCGCACCTCCGCCTCGACCAACCCCGACGAGAACAGACGCGGCTCTGCGCACGGGCAGTCAGGGTCCCCCGTCATCGCAAACTCGAACTCCGGCGGCACCCGGTCCGTCGTCAGATCAAGAAACTCCCGCCCACCATTCGACAGCAGGACCTCGATCCCGACGTCCGCCGCCGACCGCCAAAAGAACCGCATCACGGTCCCCGAGTCGAACTCCAACCGCTGCGGCAACCCAAAGCTGTCAAACGTCGCGACGACCGCGCTGTCCGGATCGCCCTCGGGCACGAACCGCACGCTCCGAAGCAGATGATCGCATCCGCACGCCAGGCGATCGCGATCGACGCGGAAGTCGTACACACCAACCCCGTCGAACTCGATGCGGAAGAGCCGATCGTCGGCCTCGTTGGCAAACCCGACGAGGCGGAGATCCGCCAGCGAGTACGGCTCGGGCTGAGACTCCGCCCGCGAAGCCGACCGCGCATCACCACCCACGACGGGACCCGCGAATGAACAAGAAATCGCACAGGCCAGAATGAGAATGATGGCCGGACCGATGATCAATTGCCGCATCAATCTCATCCTCGCATTCAGGCCTCGCAGTGTATCAATCCAACCAAGTGCTTCAAAACATCCTCGCATACTTCGCCGGCCTCGCCGCGCTGCCCACCGCCGACGCGTGCCTGAGCACGCACACCCGCGCGTGATCGCGGTCGGTGATCGGCAGCGCCCGTGAGCGCACCGCACACACCCGGCCGGCGCGACGAGCCCGCAGCCCGAGAGCTCGCGGTCCGACCGCTTCTTCGCGATACCAACGCTCTCTCGCGCGTCGCCGCCCGCTCACCGCCGCCGACGGCGCCCCCCGAGCACCAAGCCCCCCGTCAGCGAGCGGGCCGCACCCCAGACACGCCTGGGGTTCGATTCTCGCGATGCCCAGCGGCTCCCACGCCACATCCGAGTCAACCCACGCCCGGATCTCGCCGACTAAAGTCCCCCATGAACCGCATCGGAGACTTCATCGGTGACCTCGTCTCAGACCCACGCCTCGCCGCCGCGCTGGGCGTCGTCGTCGTGATCGTCATCGCCGGCGTCGTCATCGCCCGCGCCACCCGCGCCAAGCGCATGAAGGCCCAGGCGAAGTTCGTCCGCAGGCGCGACTGAGCGGTCCCGTCAGGCCGGTCTCATTCCGGCACCGCGTGCCCCGCGCCGCGCGGGCCCGGCCGCAGCTCGACGATCGTGTTGACCAGCTTCTTGTTGTGGATGACGCGCGACCGCCCGTCCACCCAGCGCACCTCGATCCGGTCCACCTTGGTCGCGTCGCCGAGCCCGAAGTGCGCCTCGTAGGGCGCCTGCCCCAGGATGCTCCACGACGTCCCGATGAGCCGCGTCATCACCTCGCCGCCGGCCCAGACGCGCACGACCGCGCCGATCGAGAAGTGGTCCGCCCCCGCGTCGTACCGGCGCGGCTTGATCACGAGCCAGTTCCCGGCCGGGGTCACGTTGCGGTACAGCAGCATCCCGCCCGGGTGGTGCACCTCGACCATGTCCTGCCGCCCGTCGCGGTTGAAGTCCGCCGCGATCAACCCGGACGCGAAGAACGTGTCGTCGAACCCCGCCGAGACGCCGACCTCCGCGAACGCGAGCGGATCGGTCGAGACGTTCTCGAACAGCCTCGAGCGGTCCGTCGCGAAGTGCGCCAGCCCCGACCCGTTCGTCACCGCGAGGTCCACGTCGCGGTCGTTGTCAAAGTCCGCGAAGTCGCACCCCCACCCCCAGTCGCAGAACGCCGTGCCGCAGGCGATCGCGTCGTCGGTGTAGCGCGGGCTCGCGCCCACGCCGTTGTCGATGAACATCACGTTCTGCGAACCCGCCCACCCCGGGAAGTTGCCCGAGGCATCGTGGATCTCCGTGACGTACAGGTCCAGCAGCCCGTCGTTGTTCACGTCGCTCATCGCGACGCCCATGTCGTTGAACGACGGGACCAGGCCGTACGCCGCCGCCTCGTTCACGAACGTCATCCCACCCTGATTGATCAGCAAACACTTGATCCCGTCGGCGCCGTCCACGGCGCCGTAGATGTCCAGCAGACCGTCGCCGTTGAAGTCGTGCATCACGGCGTTCCAGTTCGCGATGTTCCGCGTCACGTCGCCGCTGCCCGCGGTCACGTCCGTGAACGTCCCGTCGCCGTTGTTCTCGAACAGGTTCTGACCGTCGAGCCACGCGCCGAAGTACAAATCCAAATCGCCGTCGTTGTCCAGGTCGCCAGCCGTGATCGTCCCGACCATCCCCAGGAAGTTTGGGTCGGTGGGCGCGCCGATGTGCCACCCCTCCAGCCCGCTGCCCACCGTCACCTCCGTGAACGAGTGGTCCGCGTTTTGCCGGAACAGCCGCAGCGTGTGCGGCCACGTGATGTTCGGAGCACCCGGGAAGTAGCCGTGGTGGTCGTTCCCGATGATCAGGTCCAGGTCCCGGTCGCCGTCGTAGTCAAAGAACAAGCCCATCCGGTCGTTGGACGTCGAGTTCAGCCCGCGCAGCGCCGCCACCTCGGTGAAGTTGCCCGTGCCATCGTTCTCGTACAGCCGCGAGGGCGTGCCGAAGTCCGTGGGCACGAAGATGTCGATGTCCCCGTCGCCGTCGTAGTCCGCCGCGCTCACACCGAGACACTCGCCGTTGGTGTGCGCGAACGCGGTCAGGCCGCGAGCCCCCGCCTCTTCAACGAACGAGATCTGCGCGCCGGCGGACCCCGACAGCACCCCAACCACAGCCCACGTGACAACCCGCTTCGAATTCGACATCGGTGTTCCCCTCTGAGCACTCCATGCCCCGACCGGGGCGACGCCTCAGAATACCGAGACCCCCCACCCCCGCGGAAGCCTTTTCCCAGACCACCCCGCCCAACGCGTCCCAATATCCACGATTGCCGCGATTCCCGACGAAGTTCGCGAATCGACCCCGGGCCCGCCCTCGAAACCACAGGCGTACAGAACGCCCCGGGCCCGCGAATCGTCCCCCTCTGCGGTCCCGGGGCGGCTCTCTGCGCCGACCGCTCACGCCCAATGCAGACCCTCGGGCAGCGTGTTCAGGTTCTCGCACCCGCCCTCGCGGACGATCACCAGATCCTCCAGACGCATCCCCCCCACGCCCAGCATGTAGAGCCCCGGCTCCACCGTCACCGCGTCCCCCACCAAGAGCTCGGGCCCACCCAGGTCCAGCAACGGCGGCTCCTTGAGGTCCAACCCCAGCCCGTGCCCAGTGCCGTGCGGCATCGAGCAATACCCATCCGCCGCCCCCTCCGGCGGGAACCCCATCGCGTACCCGGCGCCCTCGATCACCCCGATCACCGCGCGGTGCACGTCCTCCCCCGTCGCGCCGGCACGCGTCGCCTCGATCGACGCCTTCTTGGCGCGCGCCACGGTGTCGTGCATCTTCGCGACCACGTCAGGCACGTCCCCGTGCACCACCATCCGGGTGCAGTCGCCGTGGTACCCCGTCTCCAGATCGCGCGGGAAGACGTCCACGATGACCGGCTCGCCCGTGCGCAGCGGCCCCGCGCCGCCGTGGTGGCAATCCGCCCCGACCGCGCCGCACGCCACGATCGAGTGCTCGCCCAGGAACCCCGCGTCCATCAGGCGCCCCTCGATCCGCCGGCGCATCCGCTCGGCCGTGAGCGCCTCGCCCGACGCCTCGGGGTCCTCGAGCTCTCCCGACGCCATCGCGTTCGCGCGCGCGATCGTGGTGCACGCCCACTCGATGACGCCCTCCGTCGCCCGCTGCGCACGCCGGAGGTGCTCGACCTCCTCGCCCGTCTTCATCCGCCGACCGATCACGCCCAGATCGTGATCGCACGAGACCTCGATCCCGCGCGCCAGCAGCTCATCAACCACCACCCACGGCACGGACCGGTCCCCTACCACCTCCGTCACCCCGGCGCGCACCAGGCACTCCGCCGTCGCCTGCGCCGCGCGGACCTCACGGTCCCCGCTCAGCCCGCCCTCGGGCGTGAAATCCTCGTACACAAACACCCGGTCGGCCCGGGCCTCCGTCTTCGCCCGCGCCAGCTCGACGTCCCGCAGGATGAGCGTCGTCCGCCCATCGGGCGTCTCGATCACGCTCGCCGGGTCGTGCGCGTGAAACCGGATCTTCCAGAAAACCGCCTTGTTGATGCTGGGCACGCCCGAGAGGAGTTTCGCCTGGGTCATGCCCGCAGCGTACGCCCCGAACCGCCCGCCCCCGCCCCCGTAAACTCCGGCATGACCACGCGAACCCCCGCCGTGCTGCTCGCCGCGCTCTGCCTCGCCCTGCCCGCGTGCTCGGAGGACGAGCCCGACACCGCCCAGCTCCCGCTGGACTCGAGCTACCTTCAGAGCCTTGAGGAGGACGACACCCCGCCACCGCAGCCGGAAGGTGACCACGGGAGGCGCCCTGATGGCGTTCGCGATCAGCGGACGCGCCGGCCGCTGCGGCTACCTGCAACGTCTCGCCGTCGACCCGGAGCACCGCCGCCGCGGTCTCGCGACCGCGCTGGTGATCGACGCGCTGGGCTGGATGCGGCGTCACCGGACGACCTCCACGATGGTCAACACCGCGGTCGACAACCGCGCCGCGATCGACCTGTACGAGTCGCTGGGGTTCACGCGGACACCGCGAGACCTCCGGGTGCTCGAGCTCGCCCTCGACCCGTGAGCGCGTCACGAGGGCCGAAGGTCGCGGGGCGCGTCCTGTCGGCGGCCGTGATCGGGGCGCTCGCCGCGTCGGGACTGTGCGCCTCGGCGGGCGCTGCGCCGACCCGTG